>JBIIYD010000054.1:0-13272 GCA_044347005.1 Flavobacteriales bacterium
TCAAGATCTACAAGGAACTTCGCGACCACGACCTCCGGAAGAACACCACGCTGAAGCGCGCGCTTATCAGCGACATGGAAAGCCTTGCACAGAGCGACAATGTGAAGGACCTGGAACTGAAGGTGCGCGAATACCAGGAGAAATGGCAACAAGTGGGTGCCGTGCTCCACGATGAATGGGAGGCGGTGCGCGATGGTTTCAAGACCGCAACGCAGAAGGTCTACGACAAGATCTACGAATACTACAAGGCGCGCCGTGCCGAGCACGAACTGAACCTGCAGGCCAAACAACAATTGCTGGACAAGGTGAACCTTCTGGTGTTGGACCTCGCCTTGGAAGGACAGAAGGACTGGAAGGCGCTGACGGACCAGGTACTGGAGATCCAGAACGCCTGGAAGAACATCGGGTTCGCAACCAAGAAGGACAACGAACGGATCTGGAAGGATTTCCGCAATGCGTGCAACGTCTTCTTCGATGCCAAGAAGGCCCACTACGACGAGTTGCGCGACCGTTTCAAGGGTGCGCGGGACCGCAAGCAGGCCTTGTTGCAGGAAGCCCTGAAGTTGAAGGACAGCACGGATTGGCGCCTCACCGCGGACAAGCTGAAGACCTTGCAACAGCAGTGGAAGGAAGCCGGAAGTGCCGGTCCCCGCGACGAGAACAAGTTGTGGAACAAGTTCCGCGAGGCTTGCGACGGGTTCTTCCAGGCCCGGAAGGAGGCTTATGCCAAACTGGACGAAGAGCAAGCCACGAACGCCAAGGAAAAGGAAGCGTTGTTGGTCGAGATCGAAGGCTTCCTGTTGAGCGGTGAGCGCGGCAAGGACCTGGACGCTTTGAAGGCGTTCTCCAACCGCTGGTTGAATTCCGGCCGTGTTTCGCCGAAGCTGTACGATGCCTTTGGCGATCGATACCGCAAGGCCCTGGACAAGCACTACGAGCTGCTGAAGATGGAAGGCGACGAGCGCAGGCGTATGCAGTTCCAAGGGCACCTGGACGATCTCAAGAGCGCACCGGACGGCAAGGACCGGATCGAGCGTGAAGGCCGTTTCATCAAGCGCAAGATCGAGGAGCTCGAGACCGAGATGCGCCAGATGGAGCGCAACATGGGCATGTTCAACTTCAAGAGCGCCAGCGGCGAGGCCATGCGCAAGGAGATGGACAAGAAGGTGGAAAAGCTCGCCCGTGAAGTGGAGCGCCTGAAGACGCAACACAAGGAACTGCAGAAGGAGCTTCGATCGGCATGACCGGGCTACACCTGCCGGTGGAATTGGACATCACCGTGGCATGGGGCGAGCAGGACCTGTTCGGCCACCTGAACAACGTGGTCTTCTTCCGCTATTGCGAGAACGTGCGCATGCACTTCCTGGACAGGACCGGACTGCTCGACCTGCACCGCGACAAGCGGATCGGCGTGATCCTCGCCAGTACCACCTGCCACTTCCGGAAGCCGGTGAAATGGCCACAGCGCATCAAGGTGCGCACCGGTTGTACGGCAATGGGCAATACCAGCTTCACCCTCACCTACGTGCTTACCGACGAATCGGGTGACGTGGTGGCGGAGGCCACCAGTGTGCAGGTCGTTTACAACTACATCAGCGCGTCCAAGGAGCGCATACCCGACGAGGTGCGCGCTGCCATCGCGGCGCTGTGACAGGCTCCCGTCCCCATTACCGTGGACCGGTGCGGCCCGGAAGCCGCTCGTGGCGGGCTTACCTTAGCCCCATGTTCAAGATCGTTCCGATACCGGCCCTGTTGCTGCTCCTGCAGGCCTGTAGCTCACCGGATAGCACCCCGCTGCCCACGCAGGATGCCGGTGCTACCAACTCCCTCCTTTCCCGCTTACCCGGGGCCTGGATACACCAGGACGACAGTGCCGGCTACATCTTCGAGGAATATTGGTCCGTGAAGGCCAACGGCGACCTTGAGGGACTCGGTGTCGTTCGCTCGGGAAAGGACACCGTCATGATCGAGGAACTGGCGATCATGATCAGGGACACCGCGACATGGTATTCGGCGCGCATCGCTTCGCAGAACGCCGGAATGCCGGTCCTTTTCGAACTGGTCCTCGACGGGGACAGCTTGATCTTCAGCAATCCGCGTCATGATTTCCCGCAGCGGATCACCTACATCCCCACCGATGATGGACATTGGACGGTGCATTTGAACGGTGAAGCGGAAGGCCGGGCACGGGACGAACACCTGCATTTCAAGCCCCACCAGGGCAAAACGCACTGAGTGCATGGCCCCACAGCGGTGGCGCGATATTCTCCGTGTGATCGAGCGACGCGCAGCGCCGATCATTGCGCTGGTGCTCATCGGTGCGGTCTACTTCCTCGGTATCCGATCGGAGCGTACGGGTTTCGTGGACCAGGTGCTCGACCCGGGCATCAAGCGCATCGCACGACCCGTGCTGAACGCATTCCGCGGTAAGCCTCCCGCTGTCGCCACCCTCGGGATCACCGTTGCCGACACGCTGGCCGAGCGCTTCGAAGCATTCAGCACACACGCGCTGGAGCTCGGTTGGGTGGATCGATCGGACAGCACCATCATACCCGTTACGGCGCGTTTCCATGACCAGGATATCCCGGGCACCATGCAGCTCCTCGAAGGGCCGGTAACGCATGCTCGGAGGGATCGCCTGTCGATCGCAGTACACCTCGACCGGGAAGAACCACAGCACGGTCTGCGGTCCTTCGACCTGATACCCGTGCACGATGCAACACCGGTATACAACGCGCTGCTACACCACGCCATGCAGGACCTGGGGCTGCCATGCTTCGAATTGGCCTTGATGGAAGTACACGTGAACGGAAGGAGCATGGGCCTGTACACGGCAGAAGGCCACGCCGACAGTGCACGAATGGTCGGACAGGGAATCGCTTCCGGACCCACGTTCCGCTTCGACCCCACGCTTCACCTGCATGCCCGCAGGGATTTTCCGGACACCCCCTTCCCGGTCGACCCACCCGCACGGGAAGATTGGCTGAGCGCACCGGTCATTGTCAGCGAAGGACACCAAGAGAGCGACACACGTGACGCGGGTCGCCAAGTGAAGAACATGGTCCAAGCGCTGGAGCGCTTCCAAACGGGAACGATAAAGGCATCCGAGGTATTCGAACCGGAAGCGCTGTGCAAGTTCCTGGCCCTGTGCGACCTGCTCGGGGCACAGGAAACCACCGCTTGGTGGAACCTGCGGTTCTTCACCGATAGTCTTTCCGGCAAACTCGTCGTGATCCCGGAACACCTCAAGTCCGGTTCGGCCATAGCCGGCATACTCGCATCACGGACCGGCAACCCGATCCGCTTTCCTTCCGCAGCCAGCGGATCCACAGGGCGCTTGCTTGGCGACCCCGTGATCTACAGGGGCTACATCGCCTGGCTTGACAGCCTTTCGCGTGATGGATGGCTGGAAGGACTGCTGGAACGCCATGGCACCGAGATCGCGCACCTGGACCAGGTGGTGCGTAGCGAGTATCCCGGTGTACGGTCCGACAACGCCGTTTTCACCCACTCCCGTGCGGTGGTGAAAATGGCCCTTCGGCCACGGGCCGCAGCACTTGCGTACATCCGCAACGAGGGCCTGCGCAAGGACCAACTAGCCGTGGTCAATGTGCACGACCTGCCCATCGAAGTGCACGGCTATGTGATGCCACCGGACACGTTCCTTTTTCCGGAAAGGGAGATCCTCTGGACGCGTGAAAGGGGGCTCCCCTTGCAGTACAGTTATTTCACGATCCAAGGTCCGATGGACGCGCAACGCCCGATATCGGTCTTGGTGAGCGTGCTCGGGTCGGAGGAACGGATCCTGGTATTGGCCCATCCTTGGAGCACATTCGTCGCGCAGCAGTAGCTCAGCGTTCGAACGGACCACGCTATATTGCGCCAACAACAACTACAACCTTCGATACCATGGGCATGCTGAAAGAGTTCAAGGATTTCGCCGTCAAGGGCAATGTGATCGACCTGGCGGTCGGTGTGATCATCGGCGGAGCGTTCGGGAAGATCGTGGGATCCTTCGTGAACGACGTGGTGATGCCGTTGATCAACCCCCTTATCCCGGGTGGCAACTGGAAGGAAATGGAAGTCGGACCGGGTGTCAAGATCGGTGCCTTCCTGGGCAACATCCTCGATTTCGTCATCATCGCCTTCGTCATCTTCCTCGCCATCAAAGCGATCAATGCCAGCAAGAAGAAGGAAGAAGCCGCACCGGCAGCCCCTCCCGAACCAAGCAGCACGGACAAGCTGCTGATGGAGATCCGCGATGCGCTGAAGAAGTAGGCAGGACTTCGCTATTCGAACGCGAAAGCCACGGCAGCCGCCGTGGCTTTCGTGTTCAATGGATCACCGCAATGTGCCGCTGACCGGGTCGAAGACGAGACCGCTCCCGTTGAACACGGAAGCCAAGGTTCCGGTGCCGACCGCTTCCTGGGGGGTACCGCTCCAGACCACACCCGCATGGACGATCACGATCAGATCGGCAAGATCGAGTGCCGTGCGCAGGTCATGGGTGGAAAGCAACACCCCTTTTCCAAGGTCATGTGCGATGTGCCGCAGCAGCCGCATGACCTGTACCCGGTTCACCAGGTCCAGGAACGCGGTAGGTTCATCGAGCAACAGCAAGGGAGTGTCCTGCGCCACCGCACGGGCGATCATCACCTTCTGGCGCTCCCCATCGCTGAGCGAATCCAATGAACGACCCGGGAAATACGAGGTGCCGGTCAGCTTCAAGGCCTCGTCCACCTTCGCTTCATCCGCTGCCGTAAGGCGCCCCATATGCCCGGTCCATGGCTGCCTGCCCAGCGTCACCAGGGTGCGTACATCAAGAAGACCCAACTCCGGACGACCGGTAAGGACGACCGCAGTGTGCCGTGCGCGCTGCATCGCCGACATTCCGTGCAGGGGCTGTTCTCCGAGAAGGACCTTCCCTTCCAGCGGTGGCAGAAGGCCGGCCAGCGTTCGCAGCAAGGTCGATTTGCCACTGCCGTTCATGCCGATCAAAGCGACGAGTTGGCCCGGTTCCACGGCCAGCCGGACTCCCCGCACGACCGCGTTTCGTCCGTGACCGACGGTGAGGGCTTCGGTCCTTAGCAAATGTTTCATGCCGAACGTGCCCATCGTTTACCGCTCAACAACACCCAAGCCACCACGGGTGCCCCGAGCAGGGAGGTCACTGCGTTCAACGGGATCCCCGACGTTACCGGCAGCCGTACGACCAGGTCGCAGAACAGTGCCAGCATGGCACCGCCGAGCAGGCTGGCCGGCATCAACACCCGGTGATCGCTCGTGCGGAACAGGCCACGTGCCACATGCGGTGTGGCCAATCCAAGGAATGCGATGGGCCCGCAGAACGCCGTGATCACCGATGCCAGCACGCCGGTGGTCCACATGATCCACCGTCTCGTGATCACCGGTTCCACGCCCATGGTAGCGGCCTGTTCCTGTCCCATCAACAATGCGTTCAACGGTTTCACCAGAAGCATGGCGGAAACGATGCCCAGGATCAGGGGGACCGAGAACCACTGCATGCGTTGCATCGGCACGCCCGCGAAAGACCCCATGCCCCACAATACGAATCCCTTCAGCGCTGCAGCACTGCCCGCGACTTGAAGCACGCTGATGAGCGCCGAACAGAGGTAGCCGATCATGAGCCCGATGATGAGCAGCGTGATGCCGTCGCCCACCCGGCGATCGGCCAGCATGATGATGAACAGGATGCCCATGGCACCGCACAGTGCTCCTACGATGAGCGCCAGGTCGTGGGGTATCGGCAGGAAAAGAAGCACGGGTTGCACCAGCATCATTACGGCGACCCCAAGACTTGCCCCGGAACTGATGCCCAGCACCGAAGGACCGGCCAAGGGATTGCGGAAAAAGGTCTGCATCATCAGGCCGCTCGCTGCAAGTCCGCTTCCCGAGAGCGCGGCCGTTATGGCCTGCGGCAGGCGCACATCCTGCACGATCAGTACGACTTCACGCGAAGGACCGGTGCGCCCCAGGAGCACCGCGACCACATCGCGCAGTGCAATGGGCACGCTGCCCACCACGAGGTGGCCCAGGAACAAGAGCAACACCGCCGCGGCCAGAAGCACGAAGGTGTAGCGGTGCAAAGCAGGCATCGGGTCGAAGGTACCCACCGGAAGCCTGCTCTTCGGCAAGGGACTTGCTACGGTACTTTTGCTTTCCTCCCCGACCATGCGTCCACTTTCCGTCCTACTCATCCTGGTGCTGTTCGGCTGTGGCAGCGCACGCAAACAACTGGAACGCGCAACGGTCTACGAGCGCGAAGGAATGTTCCAGAAGGCCTATGATTCGTATTCCACCTTGTACCAGAAGAAGCCGCGCAATGTGGAGGCGCATGTGGGTATGAAGCGCTGTGCGCAAGGGATACTGGACCAAATGCAGTCGGAAGCGTCGGGGCTTTATCTCGCGAACGACCTTGCAGCAGGCGACCGCAAGCGGCAGGATGCGCTTTACTACAAGCAACGGATGCAACGCGAGGGCTTCGACCTGGTCTGGGACCCGATGGTGGATACACGCCGGCGTGAACTGCAGACCAACGAGGCCGTGCGCTTGTTCGAACTGGCCGAAGAAGCCATGCGCAACGACCGCTTTGCCGAAGCCGAAGAACTGGTCGGCCGGAGCCTGAAACTCGAACCCACCAACAAGGAAGCCGAATACCTCCTGAAACTCGCGCAACTGGAGCCCGTGTACCGCCAGGGGAAACGCGCCATGGAACTGGACCTTTGGCGCGATGCCTACCGCTGCTTCAAACGCGTTACCGACCGTGATGCGGGCTACAAGGATGCCTGGTCCTTGCAGGCACAAGCGCGCGACAAAGCCTTGGTGGTGCTGGCCTATGTCCCGCTGTTCGAACGGGGCATGTACACCAACGACCTGGGCCTCACCCTGCAAGGGCAGGTGGAAGGACAGCTTGCCGCCCAGGTGAAACAGGCCATCCTCGACCTGAAGGACCCCGTGATCATGTTGGTGGACCGGGACAACACCGAAGAACTACTGGCCGAACAACAGCGCCAGATGACCGGCGTCTACGACGACCGCTACGTAGTGGAAGCCGGCAAGTTGATCGGTGCGAGATACGTGCTTACCGTGAGGATCCTACGCTACGACGAGATCCTCCGTCGCGACATCGAAGTGCAGATGCAGCTGTTGGATGCCGAGAATGGCCGGATCCACCTGAGCGAGATCGTGAAGGTGAACAAGCAGGAGATCGGCAAAGGCAACACCCGCAGCCAACTCCTGGACCGTGCCGCGAAACGCATGGCACGGCTCGTGGCGGATTTCGACCCGTACAAGCGCTGATCGAGAAGGTCGCGCAAGCCCGTGGTGCGGAGTGTAGGATGGTCAATCGCGCAACGTGTCCACCGGGCCGCTCCTGTCGGACAGCGACCACGGATGGCGTCGCGCGATCGTTAGCGCAGCACCGTCACGTGCCCGGTGAACTCGCGTCCATCGTCCAAGCGAAGCACGTAGTAATAGGTGCCGTCCGGATTGTCCACCGCCTTCCATTGGTTGCGGTAGTTCTTCACCGCGTATACCTCGTTGCCCCAGCGGTTGATGATCACCAGCTCGTTGCCGAAGTACTCGATGTTGTCGATCACGAAGGCATCGTTGTTCCCATCGTTGTTCGGGCTGAAGACGTTCGGGACCTTGATGTCCGCCGGACGAATGATGTACACCACGGTCACTGTGTCCGTGCAGCCGTTCGCCGTGGTCACGATCAGTGTGACCGGGTATTCGCCGGCATCGTCGTAGGTCCAGCTGGCATCAGGGCCGGTGGCCGTTCCATCGGGCATACCGAAGTCCCAGGACCAACCCGTGAGCGTTCCTCCTTGCACCGTTGAAGCATCGCTGAAGTCCACCGTAGTACCAGGAAGCTGGGGTGAAACGGGGTTCGTTGTGAAACCGGCATCGGGTGTTTCGAACACGACGGGATATGGAGCGGAAGTGCCCACACAGCCGTCGGCATCGGTCACCGTAACGGTAACCGCACCGGAAGCGGTGACGGACTCGGTGGCCTGGCTTCCGCCCGTGCTCCAGCTATACGTTGCGAACGACTGGGTGGTGGAAAGCTCGAGCACCTCGCCACTGCAGCCCGAGTTGGGCCCGGTTATGACCGGCACAGGACCTTGAGGGGAAGCCACCGTGGCCGATGCGGAAGCCAGACAGCCATCGGAATCGCGAACGATCACCGTGTACGATCCGCCGGCAATACCCGTGAACACGTTGGATGCCTGGTAGGTCGTGCCATCGATGCTGTACTCAAGACCTGTTCCGGTAGCGGTAATGGTTACCGTTCCATCAGGTGGTGCACAAGCCGAAGGCGTTGTGGAGACATCGGTGATCTCCGGCCCATCCAACGAAGGCACCACCACCGTCGTGGTGGCCGTGCAGCCATTGGCATCCACCACGTCCACGGTGTAAATGCCTTGGTCCAGGCCGGTGGCCGTTGCACCAGTGCCACCTTCGGGCGACCAGGTGATCGACAAGGCGCCTGTTCCACCGGAGACACTTACCGTTGCAGCACCGTCCCCACCCGCACAGGAAGACCCTGTGATATCCACCACGTTCACGGTAACGGCCGAAGCCGGACCAGCGATCACAACGGTGGTGGTACCCGTGCATCCCGTAGCATCCGTGGCGGTCACCTGGTAGCTACCCGCACCCAAGGCGGGCTGCGTAGCTCCACCAAGCCCACCCGGGGTCCAGGCATACTGGTATGGCGCGGTTCCACCCGTGGCGTCCACGGTGGCGGCACCGGTGTTCTGCCCGAAGCACAGCACGCCTTGCACACCCTGGACGGACAGGGTTATCGTTGGGCACGGCACACAATCGGGCACCTCGTTGGGGCCGTTGATCACCAGCACGGTACCGGCAGCATCCGTTACACGGATCGGATAGGTGCCGGGAGCCGGGATCGATTGGCCGGTTCCCAAGGATGTCCAGGCCAGGACGTTCACCGCACAGCCGGGCGGGAAGTTGCACCCAAGGAAACAGGCGCTGCAATCCTGCACGGTGGACTGCTGCTCCCACACGTAGGGCCCCACACCGTTCGAGGCAAGGAAGTTACCCGTGTTCGCTTCGCGGCATACCGAGAGTGGTTGGCAAGGGCCGACGATCACGCTCTGGGTGCTGCTTCCGCATGCCAGGGTGTAAGTGACGTCGTGCGTTCCCACGCCAGCGACCGCAGGGTCGAACAAACCGGTCGCGGGGTTCACGATGCCGTTTCCGCTCCAAGTCCCACCCGCTGTCTCGGGGGTGAACGTCACTTGTGGGCCGTTCGAGCAGAGCAGGCCCACCGGATCGAAGCTCGAGTAGCAGCATTCCACCAACGGCGGCGCACAAGTGGGCAGTGTGAGCGAAGCCACGAAACCTTGCCCGCAGGCGAGTACCTCTCCGTTGTGGTTGATGGCCACATCGTACACCCTTCCCGGAGTGGAGGCGGAACCCAGCAGCGTAAGGTTCTCATCGAATTTGTAAACCCCATTGCCCGAACCCACCAGGACATTGCCGCAGCTATCGATCACCAGGCCGCTGTTCTGTGCGGAGTTGGCGCCCAACTGGTTCGCCGTACCACCACCGGGAATGGCGGCGGTGGCGATGATGGCTCCGGTGGCGATGTTGCGCTTGTGCAGGGTGGAACCGTTCTGCGTGTAGATGTGGTCCGCCGTGGCCGCGATGCCGTTGATGGCCATGTTGGTAACCCCGAACGCGGCCACCTGGTAAGAGAAGGTGTACGAGTTGTTCGTGCGGTAGATCAGGTCCAGGTCCTCGGTGATGCACCCGATCGTATCCAGGGTCATGAAATAGTAGCGCCCATTGGGAGAGGGACACAAGGCCCTGATCTCGTTCGGATTGTCGATGATCAAGCTGGGCGAAACGGAGGCGACGTTCGTACTGCTGAGCACCGCACCGTTGGTCAAATTGATGCGGAACGCATGCCCGTAACCGATGGGAAAGAGGGCTGGGCCGATGGTGAGGCGGGTGCCTCCCATGACCATTTTCGTATAGTCGCAGTTGAAGGACATGCGCCAGTATTCATCGAATCCGCCGCCGTTTGCGCTCCACACCAGGCCACCGTTGGGGTTGATGCGTGCGATGCGGGGATCGGTACCAGCACTGATGAAGCTGTTGCCCGCAGGATCGGTGATCAAGGAGCCTGTCCAATAGCTGGATGTATCCCAAGGCGTGTTGTAGGTCCACAACAGGTTCCCTGTAGGATCGTATTTGCGCAGCCGCAAGGGCGTATCGCCACCATACACGTACACGTTGCTGGCAGCGTCCACCTCCACGTCCCAGATCTTGTTCGAGTTGCCGAACGCCGGGGTCACCACCCAGGGATCCACCACCACGGCACGACCGGTATCGTAAGCATCCGTTCCAAATCGAACGACCTGGCCCTGCACGTCGAAGCGGGTCTGGATCTTCTCGTTGCTGGAGCGCTTGTAGTGGGAAACCGGCGCATGGTCCACGATGTCGCCCACGACAGTTGCCACGCGCAGGTTACCCGCGGCATCCACGGTCAATCGTCGGCCATCGTCGTAGCGCATGCGCACCTTGGAAAGATCGGCCCCCGGCTGCAAAAGCAGGGTGTACTTGATGCCCTTTTCAGGATGGATGGTGTACTCCACGTCGATCTTGGGGTACAAGCCTTTGTAGACCAGCTTCCGGTATCCGCGTACGCCGGTCAGATCCGTCACGCTGCGGTCCGCATTCAGGGAGGAATAGGTGTGCGGGTCCGGGGTCATGTCCTCCACCACCAAGCGCGCGTTCGGTGAAGCGCCTTCCCAGACCACCCTTACCAGATCGCTCCTGGTGAACATGCGTGGCTTCGTCTTGTCGCCCCGCTGCCGGTAGTAGTTCTTCTCCTTTTCGTCGAAGCGGTAGGTAACCCCCTTTTCCGTGAACAGGATCTGCAGCGACCCTTCGTCCACGGCGTACAGCACCTTCTCCCCTGCCACCTTGGTACGGCCATCGAATTGGCCTTTGTTCTCGATGAAGCTGCGGTCCGAGAGCATCGATGCAGACCAACGCTGGTCGGCGAGTTGGGCGTTGAGCTGCAGGACCAACAATAAGCCGAAGAACAAAGGGGTCGATCTTTTCATGACAACGTGTGTTATGGTCGTGACGGCTACCGCCCCGAACAAGTTGCCAAATCTAACCGGATCAAGGACTTATGAAAACCACCGGATCAAAAGAACCGAGCGTTCACATCCTCCGATACCACCCCTTGATCCGCTCCCTGTCCAGCACCTGCTGCCAATCCGGGCCGAAGGCGTGGTCCCACATGTGCGGCAGGTTGTAGGCCACTTCGGCCATGGCGCTGATGGTCTCCTCGCTCCAGTCCTTGGCGAGGCCTTGGGGGATGTTGACCTTGTTGTGTTTCACCATGCCCTTGAACTCCTGCACGTAGTCGCCATAGACATCCTCCAACTTGTCGAAGGCGATGCAGTTGGCGATGCAGTGGTGGATCTCCAGGATCTTGCCCAGGCCGTAGCTCAGCGCGTGACACACGCCCACTTCGCTGTAGGTGAGGCTGAGGCCGCCCATATAGCTGGCCACCATCAGGAACTCGTCGCTCTTGGGGTTGCTCCGGTCCATACGGAGGTACACCTCGCGGCACATCTCCAGGCTCTTCTCGCTGTAGGCCTCGGCGAAGGTGTTCTTCTTGGTGCCGGTAATGGCCTCCACGCTGTGGATGTAGGTGTCCATGCCGGTGTAGAACCACTGGTCCGTGGGCACGCTGGCGATGAGGTCCGGGTCCAGCACGATCTGGTCGAAGACGGTCCAGTCGCACTTGAGGCCGAGCTTCTTCACGGGACCGGTGAGCACGGCCGTCATGCTGACCTCCGCGCCTGTACCGCTGATGGTGGGCACGCCGCAATGGTAGATGCCGGGCTTCTTGATCAGGTTGAGGCCCTGGTACTGCACGCTGCTGCCTTCGTTGGTGAACATGAGCGAAGCGGCCTTGGCGATGTCCATCATGCTGCCGCCACCGATGCCCACGATGCCCGCAGGCAGGCCCCGCCGCTTCAGGATGTCGTCGCGGAGCTTGTCGATCAGCTCGGTGGTCGGCTCCTTCAGCGCGCTGATGAAGTGGATCTCGTCCCCCTCCAGTTCCGGGATGCGCGCCACGAAGTCGGCCTTGTGCTCGAAGTAGTCATCGACCACGAAGACCATGAAACCGTCGTTGGCGGAGCGCTGCGGCTCCAGGATCTCGCCCAGCTTGCCGAAGCTGCCGCGGCCGTAGCAGGTCTTGGTGACGGACTTGAAGTTGCGGAAGAGGTTCATGTCGATCAGAAAATCAGACGATCAGATAATCAGATGAGGATTTGCTGACCGAAGTGTGGTGCAAAGGAAGGGAGAGTTTGGCCTAATGACTTCTCGACAGGGATCACGGCTTATTGATCTTAGCTGGAAGTCGGATACGGGAGTATATGTTGATGAGTGCACTGATGACCGACCAGGATCAGGCTTTCAATGTCTTCATCAGATCCAGCCCCGCAGGCTCACCCTTCTCAGCAGAGATCTCGGCAAATTGTATGGCCGCTTGCCGCTCACCGACTTCCAGAAGGTACCGAGCGTAGTGGAACTCCAGCAGGTCCACATCGCCATACTCCGAAAGCGCATTGGTGAATTCCTTCCCCGCCGCGTCCATGTCTCCCTCCAACCAATGTAGTATCGCGACGTTCCGCATCGTATAACCTGGGTGATTACCTGGCGTATTGCTAGCCTTTTTCAAGTATGCCCTTGCCTTATCAAAATCGCCCAACATCAAATGGGCATACCCCATGTTGTCCAAGGCATATGCAAATTCTGGATCAAGCTTCAGCGCCTGCGCAAAGGATGAGAGGCTAAGCTGGTAATCGCCGAGACAGGTAAGAGCATAGCCTATGTTGTTGAACAAGAAGGCACGGTCGGAATCCTCGCTCGTTAGGAACAAAGCCTTCTGATATTCCTCAACTGCCTCAGCGTATCGATGCCCTTGTTGAAATGAATCACCGGCACGCATACGTGTTGTCGAATTCCACTTTCGATCGAATTCCTTACCGCGTTGCTTCAACATGAAAACACGCTCGTTGTTCACGTCAGCAACCAGATCCGGAGGGAGAAGGCCCAGGTCGGCGGACTCAGAACCTGTTTGCAATAGCTCCTGTTGAGAACTGTGCTCGGAGGGGTCTTGACAAGGTGGTGGATGATTGATCCATTTGCGAAGACCCAACTATGGGTCGTTCAAGGCAATGGGTTATGGAA
>JBIIYD010000255.1:0-3959 GCA_044347005.1 Flavobacteriales bacterium
CTTCTTCGTGTTCATCCGCACCGAAAAGGAAGGAGTGGTCTCCATTCCCAATGCAGCGCTGCTGAAGAACTCCTTCCACATCGTGGATGACGGGCCCGGGAAAGGGTGAGGAACTACACCCTCACCCCCCAGTATCCTTTATCACCGATCAAGCTGATGGGCCATCGGTACCTTTGCGCCCCCAACAAGACGTATCCCAGCCATGACCGACGCCATCTTCCACAGCCCTGCAGCCATCAACGAGACCGTTCAGTCTTACGCCCCCGGCACCAAGGAGCGGGAGCAGGTGTTGGCGGAATTCGACCGGATGATGAAGCAGAAGCGCGAGCTGCCGATGTGGATCGGTGGCAAGGCCGTGGAGACCAAGGACCGCCGCGCAGCGCGCCCGCCCCACCAGCACAAACACATCCTGGGCTACAGCCACCACGGCGACAAGAGCCACGTGAAGCTGGCGATCAATGCGGCGCTGAAGGCCCGCAAGGAGTGGGAGAACATGCGCTGGGAGGACCGCTCCGCAATCTTCCTGAAGGCCGCCGACCTGATCAGTGGGCCCTACCGCGCCACGATCAACGCCGCCACCATGCTGGCGCAGAGCAAGAACATCTACCAAGCCGAGATCGATGCGGCCTGTGAATTCGCGGACTTCCTGCGCTTCAACGTGCAGTTCATGCAGCAGATCTACCGCGACCAACCGGTAAGCGCTGCAGGTATATGGAACCGCGTGGAGTACAGGCCGCTGGAAGGGTTCGTGTTTGCTTTGACGCCGTTCAACTTCACGGCCATCGCGGGTAACCTGCCCAGTTCGGCTGCACTGATGGGCAACGTGGTGGTGTGGAAACCCGCCGACAGCCAGGTCTATAGCGCGCAGGTCATCATGGACATCTTCCGCTTGGCGGGTCTGCCGGGCGGCGTGATCAACCTGATCCACGTGAGCGGCAAGGATGCGGGCGAAGTGATCTTCAGCCATCCTGAGTTCGCTGGCCTTCACTTCACCGGCAGCACCGGCGTGTTCCAGACATTGTGGAAGCAGATCGGCAACAACATCGCCAACTACCGCAGCTACCCGCGCATCGTTGGCGAGACCGGCGGCAAGGACTTCGTGATCGCGCACCCCAGTTCAGACCCCGTTCAGGTGGCCACCGCATTGAGCCGTGGCGCATTCGAGTTCCAAGGGCAGAAGTGCAGCGCCGCCAGCCGCGCCTACATCCCGAGCAACATCTGGCCTACAGTGAAGAAGGAACTGCTCGCCGATGTGGCCAGCTTCCGCATGGGCGAGACCCGGGACATGCGCAACTTCATCAATGCCGTGATCGATGAGAAGGCCTTCGACAAGATCGCCGGCTACATCGATGGCCTGAAGAAGGACAAGAAGAACGTCACCATAATTGCCGGTGGCAAGTACGACAAGAGCGTGGGTTACTTCATCGAACCCACGATCGCCGTGACCAAGGACCCGAAGAGCACCACCATGTGCGAGGAGATCTTCGGCCCCGTGCTCACCATCTACGTGTATCCGGAGAACGAGTGGAGCAAGACCCTCAAGCTCGTGGACAGCACCAGTGCCTATGCGCTCACCGGCGCCGTGTTCAGCCAGGACCGCGCGGCCATCGTGGAGGCCACCGATGCCCTGCGGAATGCGGCCGGGAACTTCTACATCAACGACAAGCCCACGGGTGCGGTGGTGGGCCAGCAGCCCTTCGGTGGCGCACGTGGCAGCGGCACCAACGACAAGGCCGGCAGCTACTTGAACCTGATCCGCTGGGTGAATGCACGCACCATCAAGGAGACCTTCGTTCCACCGACGGACCACCGGTATCCGTTCATGGGCTAGGCCTTTTATCACCCGGGCAACCAAATCGCCCTTTCCTACGTAGGAACGCACGCCGAAGCCGACACTTCGGCGTGCATTGTTTTGACACTCCCCGTTCGATCCACTTCGCAAAAGGTGCTGCTGGCCGTGTATGCCACGCTGCTCGTCCTTGGCGCAGTGGTCATCACGAAAGCGTATCGCGATACACGGGTTTCGGCCCGTGAGGAGGCTCTGGAACGGCTCGGTGATGCCACTGCCTTGCTTGCGGCGCAGATCAACGGCGACCACGTCGATCTGCTCCTGGAGCGGTACAGCGCCCCCGGCCTGTTGATCAAACCCACGCAGGACGCCTGGTACTACGTGATGCACGACCACCTTCGGCGCACCACCGAGCAGCTGGACCTGGACCAACCCTTGCTCATCCTTGCCTGGGACAACGAGGGAGGCGGACTCCATGTGGTGGCTACCGCGGACAAGGTGCCAGCACTGCGAACACCTTACCCGGGCGATGCGGCCGCCGTGCGAGATGCTGTTGCGCAGGGTGCGAAGCGCCTCGTATTGCGCGGCAACAACGAACTGGTCGCGTTCGACATCGTGCGTAACGGCGCCGATATCGCCGTCGGCATCGTTGCAGGGCGCATGGCCTTGTCGGTGGCCGAAGCCCCGGCTACGGAAAGCCTCTGGCAGCATATCCTCATCGCCTCCCTACTATTCGCGCTCACCGCGATCCTGCTCTTCGGAAGTGTCGGACGTTGGTTACGCCGCGATGAGCAGGTACACGATGCCCTGCGCAAACAGCACGGCCAGGTATCGGACAGCATCGCGTATGCGGCCAAGATCCAACGTGCACTGGTCCCAGCCCCTTCGGTGTACAACGAGTTGTTCGATGATTCGTTCGTGATCGATATACCCAAGGATGTGCTCAGCGGCGATTTCCACTGGTACCATCGGGTGGACGAAAACACGTGCTACGTGGCCGCCGCCGATTGTACGGGGCATGGGCTTCCCGGGGCGATGATCGCCGCGATCGGATGCTCCTTGCTCAACGAAGTGGTGCCGCGCAACAGCGCATCGGACCCGGCGGAACTGCTGGGTATCCTGAACACCAGGCTTGTTACAACCCTTCACCAACAAGGCCGGAAACAGGGTGCAGGCGATGGCATGGACCTGGCCCTCTGCCGCATCGACAGAGGCCGTGGCGAGATCCTGTTCGCCGGTGCACAGCGCCCGTTGTACTGGTTGCACCGTGGTCGTGTCACGGTGATCAACGGCGACCGCAAACCGATCGGCGGAGCACACCAGGAGCTGGACAGACGATACACCGTACACCGTTTGGCCTATGATCCGGGCGACCGCATCTACCTGTTCAGCGATGGGTATGTGGACCAGTTCGGAGGCCCGGACCACAAGCGTTTCATGAGTTCGCGCCTACAGTCGTTGTTGCAGGAGAACCGCGACCTATCGATGGCCCGGCAAGCACAAGTTCTCGAAGATGCCTTTCACCACTGGAAAGGCGACCACGAGCAGGTGGACGATGTCTGCATGCTCGCCATCGCGGTGTGAAACAGCAACGGATCGAGGCGTCCCCCTATCTTTGGACGGAAGGCTTATCCCCAGTGCCTTCGAATACTTCGCATGGCAAGCAAAGCAGAGCTGATCGCACGGCTCGAAGAATTGATCGCGCAGGAAGACGTCGAGCTCGCCTCAGAGGCGGTGGAAGGCGTGAAGGAAGCGTACGAAGCCTTGGTGTCCGCTGCCTTGCAGCACACCGCCCAGGAAGCGCCTTCGGGCGACGCGGAAGAAGGTGGAACAACGACAGGCGCACCACCCGTAGGGGAGGCTCCGACGATCCCCATCGAGTCGGCCCCGTTGAGCGATGAGGAGGACAAACGTTTCAAGCAGTTGCTCGACTCGTTCAACCAGCGCATCAACGACATCCGTCGGAAGAAAGCCAAGGAGGAAGCGGACAACCTCGCCGCCAAAAAAGGCGTGATGGATGAACTCAAGGCCCTGATCTCCGGGGAAGAGAACATCGGCACCGCATTCCAGCGCTTCAAGGAATTGCAGGAGAAGTGGAAGACCATCGGCAATGTGCCCCAACAGGCCTACCGTGAACTACAGGCGGACTACACGCATCTGCTGGACGAGT
>JBIIYD010000055.1:0-13157 GCA_044347005.1 Flavobacteriales bacterium
ACGGTGCGCAACTGCGTGATCCGGGGTAGTGGCCCAACCCAGACCCTCATAGGTATCGGTAGCGGAAGCACGACCGTCGGGACCGCCTCACGGGGTACAGGCAACAACAGCAACCGCATCGAGAACAACGATGTGGGTGCGTGCCAGTACGGTATCTACACATCGGGACTTGATGCTGTTACGAAGAACAGTGCAACGGTGATCTCACAGAACGTGATGACCAATGCAAGTCCGAACAACATCGATGTGGCGGGTATCCATGCCGCTTATGAGGATGCCTTGGTGATCAACGCGAATAGGATCGACCAGATCATCCGCAGCGGATCACCCGATGCCTTTGGCATCATGACCGGGTATGCCACAAGTGGCATGAGCACCAGCAATGCGGGTACCTTGGAGGTCACCAATGCCACCATTACCAACAACGTGATCGGGGTGGTGCGCAACAATGGTAGTTTCTCTGCCACGGGTATCGCCGTTGGGCAGGCCGCAACGGGTACCACGCTGGTGGCCAACAACGTGATCGCCGGAGTTGCCAGTGGTGGCACCGTTGGTGACTTTGCGGGAGGTATCGTGGTAGGCGGCGGTGCCGGCACCTTGAACGTGTACCACAACAACGTGGTCATGCAAGGTGCAGGTCCTTCCAGCAGCCAGGTATCCACCAGTTTCGCTTCCGTTTCCGCTGCTGAACACCCCTTGGACCTTAAGAACAATGTGTTCACCAACACGCAGACGGGCGGCACCATGCGCTACAACGCCATGGCCTTCCGTTTCGCTGCGCCCTTCACCACGGTATTGAGCGACAACAACGCACTGTTCGTCTCTTCGGATAACGAGACCACCGCACGAAGCACCGCGCAGGCTGGTGGTCTCACCGCGGGTACTCGCTACACCTTTGCCAACTGGCAGGCGACCCTGGCGCTTGATGCGGCTTCTGTGAACGTGGAGCCCGGTTTCATCAGCCCCAGCAATGCGCGCACCGACGGCAACAACGCGAACAGCGCAAGTTTGAACGCAGCCGGTGTTACCGTGAGTGCTTCCCCGGACATCGATTGTGTCACTCGTAGCAGCCCTCCCGACATTGGTGCCAATGAATTCACACCGGCCACCTGCTTCTCACCCGGCGGTTTTGGTGTGAGTGGCATCACCTTCGAGGAGGCTGTTCTTAACTGGACAGCTGTGGGCGGTGAGACCTACAACTGGGAGATCCGCACCAGCGGTGTGGGTGGCGACCCCGCACCGGCATTCTCCGGCACTGCGGCCAGTGGCCCTGTTACCGTGCCCGGCTTGGATGATGTTACCAACTACACGGCGTTCATCCGCACAACCTGCCCAGACCTGTCGACCAGTGTCTGGAGCAACGGTACTGCCTTCAGCACCCCGCTTGCACCGATCCAGGTATTCCCATGGATCGAGGCATTTGAGGCCGACAACGGTGGTTTTGCCATCGTGAACGGAAGCCAGACCAACAAGTGGTTCCACGGCCTGGCCAACAACGATGTGGGTACGCCCTTGGGTGGTAAGGCCTTGTACGTAAGCAACGACAACGGCCTCACCAACACCTTCAGTACTGGTTCGACCTCCACCGTACATACATGGCGCGACCTCGATCTGAGCACTCCTGGTGAATACAGCCTGCAGTTCAACTACCGTACGGTAGGTGAAAGCACCTTCGATTACATTCGGGTGTGGCTTGCCCCGACCAGTTATTCGCCTGCGGCGGGAACACAGACCACTGTTTCCGTGCCCGGCGCGGTGCGGCTGGGTGGCAACTTCAACCTGACCGATCCGGTGATCTACAACAACAGCGGTGTGTTGACCATCCCTGCGGCTTTCGTGGGCACTACCGCCCGCTTGATCTTCGAGTGGCGCAACGACGGCAGTGGTGGAAGCCAGCCTCCCGGCTCCATCGACAGCGTAAGGGTGAATATCAACCCCTGCTCGGCCCCGACCAACCTGGCTTTAAGTAACCTCTTCGGCACCAGCGCCACGGCGACCTGGGTCAACGGTACGGCCACGGTACAGGACTATGAGTTGCGCACCAGCGGTGCTGCCGGCAGCGGTGCTGCAGGTCTGGAGCTTTCCGGTACCAGCAACACGCAGTCCCTGGTGCTTACGCCACTCCTTCCCAGCACCACCTATACCTTCCACATACGTGGCAACTGTGCCCCTGACTCCAGCAGCTGGATCAGTGGCAGCTTCACCACGCCTTGTGCCACCGGCACCATGCCGCTTGCCGAAGGGTTCAACGCGGCTTCGACCATTCCCGCCTGCTGGGGCCAATTCGGAGTGGTAGGTACATCTGCTGCCACCTTCCCTACCTCCGGTACTTCTCCTACAGTGAGTCCATTCGAAGGAACCCGTTTCGTACGTTGGACCTCCTTCACCGCTGGTAACGAGACCCGTTTGGTGGCTCCCCCGCTGAGCACAGTAGGTTCTGCGAATGTCGACGTTTCCTTCGCGTGGTTCGAGAACAACAACGCCTCATTCAGCGCCGGTGCCTTCCTGAACGAAGGTGCCACGCTGGAGTACTCCACGGACGGCATCACCTTCACCGCGATCCAGTTCTTCGCCCGCCACAACGGTGCACTCACCGTTGGTACAGGCGCATGGGCACAAAAGCTGGTGACAGTACCTGCCGGTGCCGTAGGCCAGAGCACCGTGTTCTTCGCCTGGCGTTTCCGTTCGGAGAACGGCAACGCCATGGCCTTGGACAAGGTGGGCATCAACACGACCCCGGTGTGCCCGGTGTATACCGTGGACCTGGTGGAGCCGATCGACTGCTCGGGCAGCACCTTCTCCATCGAGATCGACATCACCGACCTGGGCACCGACCCTGAAGTGGATGTGGTATACAAGGTATTCGGCACCCCCGGTGATCCGGATACACTCTCGGTCACTGCTACCGGTGTTGTCACGATCGGTCCCTTCGACCGCTGGGACCTGGTCACGGTGAGCTTGCTGGGCGATAACCTCGGCCCATGTGCCCTGGACCTGGGCCGCTTCTTCAGCACCTGCCCGATCGTGATCGACTGCGATGACACCACGCCACTTACAGTGCGCCACTGCTACACCGCGAACGACCCGCGCACCTTCACCTTCGTGACCAACGACCCCACGCGTACGCTGGACGTGACCTTCCTGAGCGGCAGCGCGATCGATGCGGCCGACCAGGTCGACTTCCGCGCCGGCCTGCCTTCGGGCGGCAGCTTCAGCTCCACCCCCTTGGGCACCACGGACCTTGGCACCTTGGGACCTTTGGGTTCCACCACCGACAGCCTATCCCTTGTGCTGCTGACCCCTTCGGGCAACAGTTGCGCGGCGGGCAGCCCGGGACTGGGCGCTGGCTGGGCGTTCACTGTGCGTTGCAGCGGTTGTATCCAGCCCTTCGTGCAGGACATCATTCCTGTGCCGGATTGCAGCAACGGTACCTTCACCCTGCCGGTTGAATTCTCCTACCTCGGTTTCAACTTCGCCACCCAGGCCGATGCCGACTCTGCTGGCATTCGTTACGTAGTGAATGGCAACGCCGCTGGTGCCGACACCATCTGGGTGCAGAACCCCGGTGTCGATCCCTTCCCTGTGGACATCCTTGGGCCATACGCCTTCGGCACCACGGTTGACATCACCCTGCTGCACGAGGAAGGAACGGCTTGCGACAACGTGCTGGCACCCATCACTTTGGGTTACTTCCCCAACTGCTCGAACGATGTGGTCTGCGATGCCTTCCTGACACCGGTGAACCCCAACTTCACATGCACACAGCTGAGACCCGGACAGTTCGCAGGAGCTACGCTTACTACAGGCGTGCCTGCGGCCACCACCTGCGGCGGCACGCTTACCGCCGATGTATGGTACCGCTTTGTGGCCACCCAGCCCAGCCAGCGCATCCAATTGCAGGACATCAACACGGGAGCTACGAACATGCGCACCAGCCTGTATGGTGGTGATTGCGATGGCACCCTTACCCAGATCGGCACCTGCGTTACCGGCACCACACAGCTGAACGCCACCGGACTCGTACCGGCCACCACCTACTGGGTGCGCGTGGCCACTGTAACGGCAAGCTCCACGCAGACCTTCAACATCTGCATCAGCGAGCCACCCACATTGGATATGCAGGTCGTAACACCACTGGTGACACCGCTTACCAATGGATGCTACACGGCCAGTGAGCCAGTGACCGTTACCCTTCGGAACAACACCCAACACACGCCCATCGACTTCAGTGTGAACCCGGTGACCGTTACAGTGACCCTGACCGGGGCCTCGACCACGGTATTGAGCACGGTGGTGAACACCGGCACGCTGGCCGCATCAACCACCCAGAACGTGGTGGTAGGCAACCTGAACATGAGCGCAGCAGGCACCTACACCTTTGCAGCCACTGCGAGCGTGGTGGGCGACCAGGTACCTGGGAACAACGGCTTCACAGGACAGACCCGTACGGTGGTGGCTCCACAGCCTATAGCCAACGTGGCACTGAATTTTGACGAGACCCCGGGCTTTAGCGGTACCAACCTCGCCACCATCACCAGCAGCCGCTGGAGGGAGGCGACCGGAGCAACTGTGCCTGGAGTGGGTACCACCTCTGCCTGGAATTCTTCGGCGACCGCACAGAATACACAGCTCGGTACCGGCATCTCGGCCCGTATCCAGTTCACCACATTCACTTCGCGCAACGAATGGCTGTTGGGCCCCAAGTTCGTTCCCCAGGTGGGCAGCGTGCTGAAGTACAAGGTGGCCATTACCGGCAGCGGTGTGGGTACGGCCGCCACTGGCAGCGGTATGCAAGCGGCTGGTGCAGCGAACGACCGCGTGGTGGTGCGAATAAGCACCAACTGCGGTGTAAGCTACCAGGACCTGTTCTCGCACAACCCGTCCACCACCGTAGGTCTTACCAATGTGTGGGATCCACGCTCCATCGATCTGAGTGCCTACAATGGGCAGGAAGTGATCATCGCGTTCTGGGCCAATGCCACATCGGTATCGACCCACCCGAACTACAACTTCCTGATCGACGATATCCTGGTGCTGAACGAGCCTGTCTGTGCAGGTGACCCGACCGAAGGCAGCATAGCCACCACGGCCACGCTGCCCATCTGTGCCCCTGCCAGCGCTACGCTCACGGTAAGTGGCCAGAGCAACGAAGTGGGCGAAGGACTGAGCTGGTACAGCAGCACAACATCCGGCGGACCTTATACGCTGGTACCGGGAGCAGTAACAGCAAGCCTGGCGGTATCGGGCTTGACCCAGACCACCTACTACGTATCGCGCAACACCTGCCTGGCAGATGCAGCCTTTGCGGAAAGCGACGAGTTCGCAGTGACCGTGAACCCGCAACCCGTGGTGTTGACAGCCACCAACGACGGACCTGTTTGTGCAGGTACGGCTGTTACCCTGGGCGCTACCAGCGATATAGGCACCACCTTCGCGTGGACCGGCCCTGGCAGCTACACCAGCAACCTGCAGAACCCAAGCCGCATTGTGGAGACCAACCAGGCCGGCACCTACTCGGTGACCGCGACCTTGGACGGTTGTACCTCGGCACCGCTGACCACATCGGTGGTCGTGACACCATCACCAACGATCAGCTCCCTTACTGCAACACCGAACCCGGTGTGTGTGGGTGCCGATGCGCAGTTGCAGGTGAACGCTACCCAACCTGGGGCCGGCGGAGCAGGCAGCTACAGCTTCGCCACGGCAACAGGCTTTGGTCTCCAAGACATGACCGGAGCCAGCTCGTTGGTGGCATCAGCCGTCGATGATGGACAATCGTCCTTGACCAGCATCGGGTTCCCCTTCAGCTTTGGGGGTGCTGAGTTCACCCAATTCGGGGTGAGCAGCAATGGACTGATGCGCTTGGGAAGCCTTCCAGGTACCGCAGCAACCAACGGATTCACGGTGACCTCATCGATCCTGCCCGCTTGGGACGACCTGCATACGGGGACCAACGGTGGTGTTTCGACCGTACTGGTCGGCAGCGCGCCGAACCAAGTGCGTGTGATCGAGTGGCGTGTGCGGAATTTCAGCGGTGAGTCCGGCGACTTCACCAAGACCTTCCAGGTGTGGCTCTACGAAGGGACCAACGAGATCCGCATGGTCTATGGTGTCGGCACCGACTTTTCCCCAACGACCACTGCGGTCGGGGCAAGCCTGGGTATCGCAGGCACCTCGAGCAGCTTCCAGAGCATTACCACGAGCGACCACTCGGTGAGTACCGTGACCGCGAACAACGGGAACCTGCCCTGGCCTGGAGATGGACGCACCTACTTGTTCACGCCTCCAGCCCCTGTGGTGCTTACCTACCTGTGGACGCCGAACACCTATCTGAACAACGACGCCATTGCCAACCCCTTGGCACAAAGCGTTCAGGGTTCGGAGACGTACGTGGTGACAATTGGTGCCCCCAATGGTTGCTCACGCGTCGACACCCTGGATTTGGTGGGCGGATTGCCCCTGGTGGCGAGTATCAGCGCCACGGATACCACCTTATGCGTAGGACAAAGCACTATCCTGTCCGCTGTGGTCACCGGTGGCGGCACGCCCTACACCTACCTTTGGAGCCCCGGTGGTGCCAGCGTGGCAGGTATCACGGTGAGCCCAACGGAGACGACCGAGTATACGGTAACGGTCACGGACAACTGCGGCATCAACTTGGAAGTGGACTTCACGGTGAACGTGAACCCCTTGCCTACGGTCGAAGTGACCCCGGGTACTGCCTTGTTCTGCGGTGTGGATACCGTGGATCTGGAAGCCAGTGGTGCCAGTACTTACACCTGGAGCCCGGCTGCAGGTTTGAGTGCGACCACCGGTGCAGCAGTGACGGCCACACCGACCGCGACCACCACGTACACCGCGACCGGTACCGATGCCAACGGTTGCGTGAATACAGCAACTTCGATCATTACCGTGGCACCCGAGGTGAGTTTGAGCTTCGCACCCGAACTGGCCAATATCTGCCTGGGCGGTTCTACGAACCTTGTGGCGACGGCTGGTCCTACCAGTTTCAATGCAACGGCCAACTCAGGGACGATCAGTGTAGCCATACCGGACGGAAGTTTGACCGGAGCCAGTTCGACCTTGGCTTTGGCTGGTGGTGCAGGTTCCATAGGCGCCAACAGTACAGTCAGCGTTACAGTGAACATCACCCATGGCTGGAATGAAGACCTAGACATTTACTTGGTGGGACCAGGGAACTGCGGCACGCTTGAATTGTCCACGGACAATGGAGGCAGTGACGACAATTACACCAACACGGTGTTCGTTACCCCCAGCGCATTCCCGAGCATCACCGATGGTGTTAGTCCCTTTACGGGATCGTGGACACCGGAAGGTACCGTCAACACAGCCGCAGATCTTGAGAGCGGAGTGGACGGTGGCACCTATGCCCTTCCCGCAAGTGTATTGGCTGGATGCCCGGTCAATGGAACATGGACGCTTCGTGTGTTCGATGATGAGAGCATTTTCTCTGGCACCTTGACCAACTGGGCGATCGATATCAGCGGAGCCGGTGGATCCTACACCCACGAGATCACCGGCCCAGGTACGATCGGAACACCTGTACTGAGCGGTGATGGCAATAGCATTGCCACCGCCAGTGTGAGCGGTCTGCCACAAGGGGAGAACATCTTCACGGTGGTAAGTACCTCGAGCACCGGTTGCAGCGCCACCACAACGACCACGATCACCGTGGGCGAACCTTTGGTGGTGACCATCGAGCCTTCGGCGAACCCGATCTGCGAAGGCGATCAGGTGACCTTGACTGCCAATGCCTCGGGTGGTGGTGAGCCTTTCGAGTACCTCTGGAGCCCAGGCGGTGCCACCACGGCTGCCATCACGGTAAGCCCGGGCACCACAACGCTCTATAGCGTTACGGTGAACGATGCCTGCACCAACGAGGAAAGCGCCAACGTGAACGTGGTGGTGAACGACCGTCCATCTGCTACGGCCACAGCAAGCCTGGCCTGCGTAGGTGGCACCCTGCAACTGACGGGTACCAGCGACACGGGAACGAGCTTTGCATGGACCGGACCTAATGCCTTCGCCAGCACGCAGCAGAGCCCGAGCATCAGCAACGTTACGGCAGCCAACGCCGGCACGTACACCTTTACCGCCACCCTGGGCGATTGCAGTGCAAGTGGCACAGTGAACGTAACGGTGAACGCAGGTGCCAGCGCTGTAACCGTGAACCCCACCACCATCAACAGCTGCTTCGGCAATACGGTACCGTTGGTGGCATCGGGAGGTGCGGGCGCACTACCTGCGACGGCCAACCTTGGTGGCACCTCGCCCACCACGTCCACGACCAATACACCGTTCAACAGGACCGACGAGAACCGTAAGACGCAGTATCTGGTACGCGCCCTGGACCTGCAGAACGCTGGCATAACTGCGGGCAACCTGACTTCCTTGAGCTTCAACGTCACATCGGGCATCAATACGCCGAACTTCATGAACGGCTATACGATGAAGATCGGCACAACGCTGGCTGCGACCACTTCGACCAGTGCACCGCTGACCTTGGTAGCTCCGGTGACGGTCTTCGGCCCCGCGGATTATAGCCCTGTGCTCGGTAGCAACGCCTTCACGTTCGATACACCGTTCAACTGGAACGGAAGTAGCAACATCGTTGTGGAGATCTGCTTCGAGAACGATGCGCCCGGAGGTACCTGTTCCGGTTGCTTCGGAAACAGTCCGACCATGAGCATGGTGTCCGCTTCCTACACCGGTACTTGGAATTCCAGTGCTGATAATGCGCCTCGTTGCGCATATACCGGATCGGGCAGCACAAGTACTTCGCGCCCTGCCATGACCTGGGGCTACACGGCGCAGCAGCAACCGGTGTACACCTGGAGCCCCGCAACGGGCCTCAGCGGTACCATCGGAGCCAGCGTAACGGCCACGGTGGGCAGCACCATCCAGTACACGGTAACGGCCACCCTGCCGAGCGGTTGTACCAACGCGGGTACCAGCACCATCAACGTGGACCCCAATGCGACCACGGTCACTTTGGAACTGCGCTCGAACAACATGGCACAAGCGAGCTGGGAGATCATTACCGGAACTGGTACACCTGTCGTGGTGTGCAGCGGTAGTGGTTACGTGGGTTCGCCCGTGCTTGACAACTGCTGCCTGGCCGAAGGATGCTACCGCCTGCGGGTGTTCGACTCGGGTGGCGATGGCTTCGGAAGCACCGGTGGCTACCAGTTGCGCACCTTGGGCAGCAACCCCGCCGATATCCGGATCATCGACAACCTGGGCAACTTCAACTCGGGTAGCGAAAGTTCGATCAGTGGAGGCCCCAATGCCTTCTGCTTCCCGATGGGTGCGCAGAAGCCGATCTTCACCAGCCGCGAAAAACTGGACTGGACCACGGGTCAGTACATCGTGGCCGAGGAGGACGCAGCGGTAAGCGCACAGTGGCTGCAAGGCGTCAGCCAGACGGACGATGGCTACGAGTTCTGGTTCTTCGACCCGAACGGTGGTTATGCTTTCCGTCGCTTCCGTAACCACGCCACCAGCGATGGCTTCGGCAACGTGGGCGCCACCCGTGCCTGCCACATGAAGATCAACAACTGGTCTGCAGCAAGCCACATTCCGGCCAACAGGCTGATGAACGTGCGGATCCGCAGCCGTGTGAACGGTCTTAATGGACCATGGGGCCCTGCCTACCGCTTCAAGATCGATCCGGCCCTGGCAGCCTGCCCGCTCACGAAGCTGAACAACATCCCTGGCAACCAGTTCGAGAGCTGCAACAAGAGCCGTTTGTGGGGCTCGGGTTGGATCCATGCCCTGCCCGTGACCGGAGCGAACAGGTACCAGTTCCGCTTCCGCCTGCCGGCCGAAGGATATGCCCAGGTGATCACCAGCAACACCTACTTCCTGCAACTCAACTGGACGGCCGTGCCCGGACTTACGCCCGGCAAGACCTACCAGGTGGATGTGCGCATCAGCAAGAACGGCGGTACCACGTGGTGCCAGATCCCCGGCCAGTGGGGCGGCGATGTGTGCACGCTTGAGATCCTCGATCCGAACGATATGCAGGGTGGTGGACAGGAACTCGCGGTGGAAGGCAACAATGCCAACCTGCTCATGTGGCCCAACCCCAACAACGGCGATCAGCTGTGGTTGAGCTTGGATGCCATCGAGGAGAACGTGGAAACGGTTAGCGTGGACATCTTCGACCTCGCCGGCAAACGCGCCATGGCCCGTATCATCCCGACACAAGGCGGCCACCTGAACACGGTGCTCGATGTGAACGGTGAACTCGGTGCCGGTGTCTACATCGTGACCATCACTGCCGGTGACAAGGTGTACACCGAACGGTTGGTGATAGCCAAGTAAACGGCACAACGACCAATGCCGGAAGGGCCGTCCGAAAGGGCGGCCCTTCTGCGTTGATAGCGGTCATGGCATAGTGGAGCTTTTCGATGGCGATGGCGCAAGGGACACCGCGCCCGGCGGATGCGTCTCAAAGGATCGCATGAAGCGGGCATGCTGGACCTGGATCGAGCCGCGCCTTGGGTCTTCTGCGGGGCAAATCCCAAGGGTTCGGTCCAGTGTGCACATCGCCAGAGCCTTTGTTACGTCCGCGCCCTGCGGGCGCTCGTTGAAATGCGTCGACCGCGGGATGCAAACGGATGCTCCATTCCACCACGGGGTCCCACAATTGGTGCCGAAAGGTCCACTTCATACATCCCTGGAGGAGGCGTGAACCATTTCCTCATCCGTGTCCATCCGTGTGTATCCGTGGTTCAATAATGGACCTCTGTCCAAAGTACCTGTGGCGGACATATTCGCAGTAACGCGAACGGAACCGGAAATGAACGTGGATGGACATGAATAGGAACTGCCTTATTCCCGTCCGATACATATCGGACCATTCACGGTTGAAATGGAATTATGACAGCGGTCCAATGAGACCGGCGCCGTGCCCGCATCAAGGCCATCGCCTACTTCCCTTCCACCTTCGCCTTCTCCTTGAAATACTTGCGGAAGAACCAGTTGCGCTGCAGGGCGCGGAGGTCCTCTTCGAGGGTGACGCTGCTTTTCTCCAACATCTGCACGGTACGGCGCACCTCACCGGCCACAGCGGTATCGCGCGAGAGGGTGTAGCCCAGTCCGCCGGGCGTGTTGAGCCCCGTGGCGAAGCGGTCCACCTGGGCCGAGGCGTGTGAAAGGCTGTCGGCCAACTGCTGCATGGTGTCGAGCCATTCGCGCACCTGCTTTTCGGTGGCGGGGTCGCTCACCAGCATGCCCAAGGCCCCTTTGCCGGCGTTCACATCGGCCAGCATGGCATCCACATTGGCAGTGGCGGAGCGCACATGGGCCACGGAGGCCTGGAGATCGGTGAGCGAGCTGCGCACATCGCCGGCGAGGGCCGTATCGCTGAGCAGGTGTACCAGTCCACCGGGCTGTGTAAGGCGCTCACTGAGGTCGCGCAGGTCATCGGTGATGGCGGCCATGTTGAGGTTGGTGCGGTCCAAGGTGCGCATCATCTGGTCGGTGTCCAGGGGTATGCTGCTCAGGAGCACGTCGCCGTCCTCGATGGGGCCACCCTGCCCCTCGCCGGGGCCGATGTTCACCAGTTTGTTGCCCATGAGCCCATCGGAGCCGAGACTGGCCACGGCGTTGTCACGGATGTAGGCGGCATCCTCATCGCGGATGGCGAGGGTGACCAGCACGAGCGTATCGCTGATGATCCGGATGTCCTCCACGACACCCACGTTGATGCCGGCGTACCGTACGTTGTTGCCCGGACGCAGCCCGCCCACCTGCTGGAAGGTGGTGGTAACGTTGACCGTACTGCGGAAGAGATTGCGCTTGCTGCCCAGCATGTACAGCCCCACGATCAAGAGCGCAGAGCCCGCCAGCACGAACAGGCCGAGTCGTATGTGGTCACCGGGTTTGGAGGACATGGTCAAAGATCATCAAGATGCTCAACATTGCTACAGGGTACCTGTAGCGTCCTCCGATATGTATCGGAGCCACTGGGTCGACAATTGCGATGGTACGCGACAGTACGCCATGACACCCGTATCGCCTGCCTGTTCGGTAGGCAGATCGACCCATCGGTTCGACAACCCGATCACAGCTGCTCCGTTCACCCGCCATTCACATGAAGATGAAGAATTTGCGGACCAGTTCGTCGTCGGAATCGAGCAGTTCCTGGTAAGTGCCTTCGAGGTAGTTGCGGCCTTCGTGCAGCAGGGCGATGCGATTGGCGGCCAGTTTGGCGACATGCAGGTCGTGGGAGATGATGATGGACGATGTGCCGTAACCGCGTTGCAATTCCAGGATGAGTTCCACGATCTCCTTGCCGGAAATGGGGTCGAGGCCGGTGGTGGGTTCATCGTACAGCACGATCTCCGGTTTCAGGATCAGCGTGCGCGCCAGTCCGATGCGGCGCTTCATGCCACCGCTCAGCTCGCTGGGGTACATGTCGCGGGTATGGGGCAGGTGCACCGCGTTGAGCACCTCCTCCACCAAGGCGTTCACATCCTGCCCGCCCTTGTCGATCCAATGTCGCCGCAACGGGAATTCCAGGTTCTCGCGCACCGTCATGCTGTCGTACAGGGCGCTGCTTTGGAAGAGGAAACCGATTTTGACCCGCATGCGGTCCAGCGCCTCCTGGTCCATGGTGAGCACATCCTGACCGAGCAACTCGATGGTGCCCGCATCGGGCTCGAGCAAGCGCACGATGCACTTGATCAGCACGCTCTTGCCGCTGCCGCTCTTGCCCAACACCATGAGGTTCTCGCCACGCCGTAGGTCCAGGTCGAAACCCTTGAGCACGGCGTTGTCGCCGAAGGCCTTGGTGAGCCCGCGGATGCTGATGACCTTTTCGGCATCGGCGTCCGGGGCCGTAACGATCGTATCCGGTGCGCGCTCCGCCATCAGTTGATGCCCATGAAGTCGGTGACCTGCACCGCCACCAGATCGAGGATGAAAATGAGCAGGGAGGACACCACCACGGCACTGTGTGCGGCCTGCCCCACCCCTTCGGTGCCCTTGAGCGTGTTGTAGCCCTTGTAGCAGCCCACCACACCGATGGCCAACCCGAAGAAGTAGCTTTTGATGAAGGCGGGTATGAAATCCGAGAATTCGAGCGAATCGAAGACCTGACGGTAGAAGAGGTCCCAGCTCACGAGGTC
>JBIIYD010000056.1:0-13151 GCA_044347005.1 Flavobacteriales bacterium
CGCGACCATTCGTACTGACCCCGTCCGGCCATTCCACCCCATGGCCGGTCATGCCGCCTTGGTATAGGTCTGCTCTTCGGTATCACCACCCCGTGTACCGGGCGTGCAGCTCGTTCAGCAGTGCAGCGTGGCGGCCGATCCAAGCCTTCGTTTCCCGGGCATCGTACAGGGCTGCGGAAAGTGGATCGTGCCGGGTGGCGGCGAGCAGTTGGCGCAGCACCCAGCGTCCGCGCTCGGCTTCCTGTTCGATCGTGGCTTTGCGGTGGCCGTGGCTTCCGTGCCTCAGGTAGCTGACGGCGTAGTGCCCCGCGCACCAGAACACGAATCGGGTCCGGCCCCACGCACCAGTGCCGAAACGTCGGGCGTGCGGCAGGTGCCCCACCTCGTGGGCCAGCATCAGCAACAAGGCCAATGGGTCGGCCGCAGGCGCGAGGAAGTTGCCGCTGACATAGATGCGTTCGCCAAGGAGGAAAGCGCCCCCGCCGGAACTGCGCGGGTACCAGGGAAAGCCCAGGCGGTTGGCCGAGCGGGGAAGCACGTGAAGCCCGTCGAGCTGCGCCGTGGGCAGGTCGGCCACCGCTGCCAGCAGGCATTGCACCGCAGCAGTGGGTCGGCCGTCGTGTTCCAGGATCCGCATGGTGCTGCGAAGTTGAGGCGATCGCTGTCCTGCGCCTGCACGTGGTGTCGATATACCCTGCGCGCATCCCGACCGCCACACGGCTTTCGCTGTCGCACGTCCATTCGCAGCCGCCCGGTATCTTCGGCACCCACCAACGGCCCGTGAACGAACCCATCACCCTGATCCTCATCGCGGCCTCCGCGCTGCTGTCCATCGTGGCTTTCGGTGATCGGCGGCTGTTCAATGCCTTGCTGTTCGAGCCGTTCGTGATCAGGGCCCGGGGCGACTGGTACCGCTTCGTTACCCACGCCTTCATCCATGCCAACTGGCCGCACCTGCTGGTGAACATGTTCGTGTTGTACATGTTCGGCCGCAACGTGGAGGTGCTCCTGCCCATGATCAGCGAAGGGTCGGTGGTGCTGAACTACCTGCTCCTCTATTTCGGCGGCATCATCTTCTCCACGCTTCCGTCCTACCAGCGCAACATCCATGACCCATCTTACCGGGCGGTGGGTGCGTCGGGCGCGGTGTCGGCCGTGCTCTTCGCACAGATCCTCATGCTGCCCACCAGCCCGGTGGTCATGTTCTTCTTCCCCGTTCCCATGCCGGCGTGGGTGTTCGGGTTGCTCTACCTGGCGTACTCCTATTATATGGACAAGCGGGGCGGCGATAACGTGGCGCACGATGCGCACTTCTTCGGCGCGATCTACGGCATCCTCTTCATGGTGTTCCTCGATCCCGGACTCGTGCTGGACCTGGGCGGTTTTCAACGATCCATCGGTATGTGATGCGCAAAGCCGTGTTCCTTGATCGCGATGGTGTCCTCAACCGGGAAAGGGGCGTTCACACCTGGACGCTCGAAGCGTTCGAAGTGCTTCCCGATGTACCGGCCGCGTTGAAGGCCTTGCAAGAGGATGGACGGGCATTGGTGGTGATCACCAACCAGAGCGGCATAGGCCTCGGCATGTACGGTCATGCCGATGTGGAAACGCTGCATGGCTACCTTCACGGCATGCTCGCGGAACACGGTGTAAGCCTTACGGCGGTGTACTACTGTCCCCATCACCCGTCACGCGGGAAGTGCCTCTGTCGTAAACCCGGTGGCCTGTTGTTGGAGCGGGCCATAGCACGCTATCGGCTCGATCCTGAAAACTCGGTGATGATCGGTGATCGCACCCGGGACATGGAGGCCGCAAGCTCGGTGGGTGTGCGCGGGATCCTGGTGGAGTCCAACTCGAATTTGCTTCAGGTGGTGTTGAACGAAGTGTTGAACGCATGAAGGAACTGGTGAACATCAATGGCGAGGTGAAGCCCGGTGACGTGCCGGTGATCACCTTGGACAACCGGGCATTCCACTTCGGCGATGGCCTGTTCGAGAGCCTGCGCATCGTGGAGGGAAGGCCGTGCTTCGTGGATGCTCATTGGTCGCGCATGGTGACCGGTGCCCAAGTGCTGCGCATCGAATTGCCGAAGGAACTGGACCGCATTTCCTTCGAACGTTGGATCGTGGAGCTGGCCATGCGTTGCGGACTATCGAGTGCGCGCTGTCGCTTTACGTTGTACCGGGGTGGCGGTGGGCAATACAGCCCCGAATCGTCCGCCGGTTGTTTCACCATCGAGATGAAGGCCACCGAAAGTCCCTACCACACGCTCAACGAACAAGGGCTCATGGTGGACATCTGGCCCGAGATGCGCAAGCCGATCAACGACCTGTCCAGGCACAAGACGCTGAACTGCCAATACTACATCATGGGTGCGCTGTGGGCACAGCAACGCGGGTTGGACGATTGCCTGTTGCAGAACGAACGTGGCAACATCATCGAGAGCAGCAGCGGCAACCTGTTCATCGTGAGTAACGGCGTGCTGTACACGCCCGCCTTGGCCGATGGTTGCGTGGGCGGTGTGATGCGCGCACAGGTCATCAACCTGGCACTTGCCAACGGCGTCAAGGTGTACGAGTGTTCCTTGAACCCACAGAACCTGCTGGCGGCGGACGAGGTGTTCTTCACCAATGCGGTGCGCGGCATCCAGTGGGTATCCGCTTACCGCACCAAGCGCTACACGCATCGCATGTCGGGCACGCTCACCGATCTGCTCGTGGCCAGCACCAAGGCCGGGGCTTGATCGGCGGGTATCCGTCGGTCGGTCGCCGATCAATTCAGAGTAGGGTCCTCGGGGAAGTTCGCCAGTGGTGCGAACTCGCGACCCATCGCACGCAGCGTATCGGCCCATAGGTCGCGCTTGCCGGTGAACATGATGCGCTTCTTGTCCGCATGTGCGATCAGCCAGGCGCGGTCCGCCAGCTCGCGGTCCAGCTGGTCCTCCGACCATCCGGAATAGCCCACGAAGAAGCGCACGTGCCGTGTAAGTTTCGGGTCGGTGGTCAGGATCGAACGCAACTGTTCGTAGTCGCCACCCATGTGCACTCCGTCAACCACTTCGATGCTGTTCTCCAAGTGTGCACCCAGGGTGTGCAGGTAGTAGAGGTTGCCGCTTTGCACCGGTCCGCCGATGCTCACCCGGGCGTTGATGTACGGCATGTTCTCCATCAGGTCGTTCACGCCCATGTCCATGTGCCGGTTCAGCACGAAGCCGAACGACCCTTCGTCATTGTGTTCGCACAACAACACCACGGTGCGCCGGAAGTAGGGGTCCGCCAGGTAAGGTTCGCTCACCAGCAGCCTGCCCTTCGCAGGTTTGTACTTGTTGCTCGGGTTCAGGTCCAGGATGCCACCGCTCATGCCGTGATGAAGTTAGCGTAGTGTGCGGAAATGGAGCAAGTCCATTTCATGTGCGGTGTAGACTGGTAAGGCGTGGGATAACTTCGCGCCATATCAGGGTAGACCATGAGCACTACACGACACGTCCATCACCGCATCGACTACAGCAAGAAGACGCTGATGGAGGACGAGGCGGGCAACGATCCGATCGCCCTTTTCGGCGAATGGTTGAAGGCTGCGGAAGAGGATGGACTGCCCGAGCCGCATGCGATGTCGCTGGCCACGGCGGGCACGCTCACGATCAGTTGCCGCATCGTGCTGATGCGTTCGTTCGATGCGCGCGGCTTCGTGTTCTACACCAACCACAACAGCCGCAAGGCGATGGACATCGAGCGCGACCCGCGTGCGGCGATCACCTTCTTCTGGCCCGACCATGAACGGCAGGTGCGCATCGAAGGCAAGGTGGAGGAGGTGGGCGCCGAGGAATCGGATGCCTACTTCGCATCGCGTCCACGCGAGAGCCGCGTTGGTGCATGGAGCAGCGACCAGAGTCGGCCGGTGGAGGATCGCACACAATTGGAAGAACGCTATGCACGATGGAACGAGCGCTTCGGTGAAGCCGAGGTACCGCGTCCACTGCACTGGGGTGGCTATCGCGTAAGGCCTGTGCGCATCGAGTTCTGGCAGGGGCGGCCCAACCGCTTGCACGACCGCATCGCTTATGAGCAGATGTCCGACGGTGTGTGGTTGCGCACCAGGCTGCAACCGTAGTTCACGATACACGGAATGCGAAAGCCCCATGTTCCAACATGGGGCTTTCGCATTCCGTGTGCTATCGATCTTCATGGAACCGACAGGTATACTCGCACGTCGACGATGTTGGCGAACGGATGCGAACGGTAGGGCCTGAATGCAGAAGACCCCCGGATGGCCGGGGGTCCTTGCTTCTGTAGCGCAGAAGAACTACTTCTTCTTCGGAGCGGCCTTCTTTGCAGTGGCCTTCTTCGGAGCAGCAGCCTTCTTAGGGGCAGCAGCCTTTTTGGGAGCAGCGGCCTTCTTAGGAGCAGCAGCCTTTTTAGGAGCGGCCTTCTTGGCAGCAGCCTTCTTAGGAGCAGCCTTGGCGGCAGCTTTCTTGGGGGCCGCCTTCTTCGCGGTGGCCTTCTTCGCGGCAGCTACACGCTTGGCAGGACGGGTCTTACCAGTGCTACCTGCAGTGCGCTTACCTTTCTTCGTTTTCATATCACCTTTTCCCATTGTCTGGAGTGTTAAGGGTTTGGTCAAAAGTATCGTGACGTATAACGCATGACCATGATGCAAGGTTGCTTTTGTCAACGCAGTTGTGTTAAGAACCATGACACGTGATCGATGGATCGCACGTTGCGAAGTGTGTGCATGTGCGATGCTGATGTGCGCAATGCCGCGCGCAGTGCGGCATGCATGCGATCATGCATCTTGCGATGTGTCATTCGCATCGGTGTGCGAAGCACGTTGATGTGCATCACGCAATCGTTCTTCGATCGCTTCCGATGCATGCACGATGGTGCGCGCCCACTTCAATTTCAACGCGATGGACGCAGCATCATCGAGGTGCCAATCGATGTCGCTCGCACGCAAGCGTTCCATGACGGTGTACAACACGATCGCTGCAGACACCGAGATGTTGTAGCTCTCCGTGAAGCCGTACATCGGTATGCGCAGATGCGTGTCCGCTGCGTGCATGAGCGGATCACTGAGGCCCGTCAACTCGGTGCCGAAACAGAACGCGAGCGGCTTGTCCAATGGAATGGTGGCTGGTGTGAACGCATCGGCGCGCGGTGATGTGGCAACGATGCGATAGCCTTTCGCTCGCAACGCTGCCACGCATGCGGCAGTGTTGTCCTCCTGCTCCTTGTACTTGTGTATGTCCACCCACTTGGATGATCCCAGCGCGACCTGGTGGTCCACCTTGTAGGTGTTGGTGCGTTCGATCACGTGCACGTCCTGCACACCGAGCAGGTCGCAGGTGCGCAACACGGCACTCGCGTTCTGCGATTGGTAGATGTCTTCGAGCACCACCGTTACATGGCGGGTGCGCTGGGGTGCGATGCGTTCGAAGAGCTCACGTTTGTTCGCGGAGTGGAACGCGCTGAGCTGGTCGTAGAGTTCCTGGTCGGTCATGGTCGGGTGCATGATGCCTTACGGTGCGTGCGGGGTCGTTCGCGTGTGTCGTGTTGCATGCGTAGGCAAGGTGGGTGCAAAAGAAAAGTCCCCCGCATCGGCGGAGGACTTTTCGAATGCGGTTCCTGGTGAAGCTTACTTCACTTTGGACTGCAGGTCGGCGCCAGCCTTGAACTTCACCACTTTCTTGGCAGCGATCTTGATCTCTTTGCCGGTCTGTGGGTTACGTCCTTTGCGGGCAGCACGCTTGGTGATGGAGAAAGTGCCGAAGCCGACGAGGGCCACGCGCTCACCTTTCTTCAGCGCCTTGGTGGTGCTGGTCACGAAAGCGTCGAGGGCACGCTTTGCATCGGCCTTCGAGATCTTTGCCTCGGCTGCGATCGATTCGATCAATTCTGCTTTGTTCAAGCCCATGGTATTAGGGGTTTTTGAGTTGGTTGGTTTAGTGAACTCGTCGGCAAATGTATCCGACCTCCCGCGCCTGTCAAGGGTTTCCGACGGTATGCGCTGAAAATGTTGAAAAAACAGGGGTGTTGTTGATAATTGCGCCTGTATCCCGCCCGCATCAAGGGTTTCAGCGGCAGCCTCCGAAACAGATCCACACCTGTTGTGCCAACGGCTCTTGACACGTTAAGGCACTGCCCGGCACAGCGAACGGAGTCAGGCGAAGCGCAGATCGTGCGCGTTGCGCACGCCACGAAGGAATTCGCCCGCTGCCATCCGTCGCTTTCCTTCGGGCTGCACTTCCACGGCTTCCAGCCATCCATCGCCCACGGCGAACAGCATGCGATCGTGCTCTGCTGATATGGTCCCCGGAGTGCCCGCTCCGTTGTGCGAGGTGTGGCGAGTGCGAAGGATCTTGAAATGGATCGGCGCGCGATCGCCATCCTGGAACATGCACCAGGCACCCGGGTACGGGCCCATGCCGCGCACCAGGTCGTGCACCTTGGCAGCAGGGCATGCGAATTCGAGGCGTGCTGTGTCGGGCCCGAGTTTGGGTGCTGCATGCACGGTGCCGGAAACGGTTTGCGGCACCGGCGTCAAGGTTCCGTTCGCAAGGCCGTGCACCGTGCGCACCATCAGTGCGGCGCCCACTTGCATCATTCGGTCGTGCAACTCGCCCGCTGTTTCGTCCGGTCCAATGGCGATCGCTTCCTGCAACAGGATGTCGCCCGTGTCGATCTCCTGTTGGATGCGGAACGTGGTCACCCCTGTTCGCTGTTCGCCGTTGATCACCGCCCAGTTGATGGGGGCGGCACCGCGGTAGTCCGGCAACAACGACCCGTGCAGGTTGATGGTGCCAAGTGCGGGTCGTGCCCAAACGACTTCGGGCAGCATGCGGAATGCGACCACTATATATAAGGATGCGTTCAGCGCATCGAGCGCGGCAAGGAACTCCGGTGCCTTCAGCCGTTCGGGTTGCAGAACCGGTAGGCCAAGCGCAAGTGCCCGTTCCTTCACGGCCGAACCTTTCAATTGCCGACCACGACCTGCCGGCCGGTCCGGTGCTGTTACCACTGCCGCTACATCGAAACCTTCGGAGACCAGGGCGTCCAATGTGGCCACGGCGAATTCGGGCGTACCCATGAATACGATGCGCGCTGCGGTCATGACGAACGGAGGGTGGGAACGATGTGCGAACGGATGTGCGAAGGTGCAATGCGGAAACGATACGGAAGCAATGCATCGGCACCCGCGTAGTCCACCCCGATGCGTGGCCCGACGATGATCGCATCATCGGGTATTGCGATGCCGAGTTCGTTGATGCGGATGGCGCCGTTGATCAGGTCGCTTCCGCTGTGTTCCGTGCGGATGCCCAAGGCCTGAGCCACGGTGCCGGGGCCTGTCGTGCCCGGTCGGCCACCACGGCGTTGTGCAATGATGTCGGTACCGATCCGTGGAAGAACGGCCCGGATGAGGATGGCGTGCGGTGTGCCCTCCTCATGTGTTACCACATTGAAGAGGTGGTGGATGCCGTAGCACAGGTACACGTAGGCGGTGCCTCCTTGCGCGAACATGGGGGCCGTGCGTGTGGTGGGCCTGCCCTTGTAAGCATGCGAAGCGCGGTCGGTGAGTCCTGCATACGCTTCGGTTTCCGTGATGACCCCGGAGGTCGTGCCATCGTCGAACGTGGTGTGCAGTTCCTTGCCCAACAGTTCGCGGGCCAGTTGCACCACGTCCTGCCGCAAGTAGAAGGACCGATCGAGCGTACTGTGACCCATTACTTCCCGGGATGCGCGGGACCCAGGTCCTGTTCATCGTTCGCCCAGCGCTGCGCTTCGATGTCCATGGCATAAGGCACTGCGGGTTCGTTGGCGAACTGTTCGCGCCTTTCGTTTTGTGCGCGACGGCGCTGGCACACATCGCAACGGCCGCAGTCCTGCGGGTCGGGCTCGTCGAAGTAGTGCAGCAGTGTAGCGGCCCGGCATCGGTCCGTGCTTTCCACGAAGTCGATCATGGCGTTCATCCGTGCTTCCGCCCGGTCCTTGCGCAACTTCAAGGAGGCCGGATCCAGGGTGATTCGCGCGGCATCGGCACGCGGTTGCAACAGGGTCAGTGTGGGCGAGTCCGTGCTCGGTCTGTAAACGATCACGCGTTGTTTGTCCAATTCCGTCAGTCGCGCCTTCACCCTGTCGACGTTCCATTCCGTCAGCCGTGCCAGGCGTATCTCGTCGATGATGGCGGGCTCTTCGTACAAGCCACCGTACAGTCGCAACAGAGCCTCGATCACCGGTCCCATGCGTTTGTCGTTCACCCGCAGGTGGTACACCACGCTCGGGTCGGCAAGGATGAAGACACGGCTCGGCGATCGCAGCCCCTCGGACAAAGCGATCCTCCCGTCGAACTCCAGGGTCTTGAGCGAGTTCGCCACGGTAACCAGCGGGAGCGTGGTGCGTTTCGCCAATGCCTCAAGGTCCACCTCGTAGGTCTCCAGTGTACCGGAGCCCAATGCGATCCCGTTCATGTCCGCGAAGGCTTGGTATACCCGCCGAACATCGGCCAGCTGTGGGAACGAGGCGGCCACCCGTTCTTCCAGTCGTGCGCGATCGCCCGGCCCCATCAGCAGGAAGGCATGCGCTGTAGCGCCGTCGCGTCCGCCACGACCGGCCTCCTGGTAGTAGCTCTCCAGGTCGGGCGGCAGGTCCATGTGCACCACGGTGCGCACATCGGACTTGTCGATGCCCATGCCGAAGGCGTTGGTGGCCACCACGCAACGCACCTCGTTGGATGTCCATGCCTGTTGGATGCGGTCGCGTTCCTTGCCGGGCAGGCCGGCGTGGTAGGCCGCCGCCGCTATGCCCTGCATTTCCAGGAAACGGGCGAGCCGCACCGTTCCCTTGCGTTCGCGCACATACACGATGGCGGTGCCGGGTATGTTCTGCAAGATCCGCAGCAAGCGCCCTTGTTTGTCTTCGCCCTGGCTCACCCACAGCACCAGTTCCGGACGTTGAAAACTACCGCGTACGATGTTCGGTACCCGGAAGCCGAGCTTCTCCATGATATCGGCAGCCACACTGCTGGTGGCGGATGCGGTCAACGCAAGCACCGGAACATCGGGTAGCGTTTCGCGCAGTTCGCGCACTTTGAGATAGGCCGGCCTGAAGTCGTAGCCCCATTGGGAAATGCAGTGTGCCTCGTCCACGGCGATCAAGCCCACGGGCATCCGCGACAGGCGAGCCTTGAACAGGTCGGTCCCAAGGCGCTCGGGCGAAACATACAGGAAGGCCAACTTGCCGAGCGCCGCGCTCTCGAGCACATTGTCGATCTCAGCATGGGCCATTCCCGACATCACGGCTTTGGCGCTGATGCCTTGCGCATGCAGGCGTGCCACCTGGTCCTTCATCAACGCGATCAGGGGAGAAACGACCAGGCACATGCGCCCCATGGCCAACGCGGGAACTTGGAAACACAGGCTTTTTCCTCCGCCCGTAGGTAGCAGTGCAAGAGTGTCGTCCCCTTTCAGTACAGCCCGCACGATCTCTTCCTGCCGTGGACGGAACGCACTGTAACCCCAGTATTCACGAAGGATCCCGTGGATGTCGCGATGTGGTGTCCCGTGTACGGCTTGCATCTTTTAACATTGTACGGGCAAGTGGGCTGCTACCTTGCCATCGGTAACCCGGAAACAGTCCGGTCTTATTCATCGAAGTGACAAACCAGACCCGATCCATGATCACCACCGGGCAAAAGATAGCGATACATCGCACGGAGCATTCAAGGCTTCCTACCACGGACCTCACCGAGATCAAGTTCGGGCGGGTGTTCAGCGACCACATGTTCACCATGGACTATGCCGATGGAGCTTGGAAGAGCCCGCGCATCGTGCCCTTCGCGAACCTGTCCATGAGCCCTGCCTCGTCGGTCCTCCACTACGGTCAAAGCATCTTCGAAGGACTGAAGGCCTACCGCCGCACGGATGGCACCGTGGCCTTGTTCCGTCCTCAGGCGAACATCGCGCGCATGAACCGCAGTGCTCAGCGCATGTGCATGCCCGCGATCCCCGAGGATGTCTTCCTCGACGCCTTGGTCGAACTGGTGCAACAGGATGCGGACTGGATCCCCGAAGGTGAGGATGCGGCGCTGTACATACGCCCCTTCTTGTTCGCTGCCGACGATTACATCGGTATCCGGCCGAGCGATACCTATCGCTTCATGATCTTCACCTGCCCGGTGCGCGGTTATTATGCGGAGCCCGTGCGCGTGAAGATCGAGCTGGAATACTGCAGGGCCTTTCCCGGAGGCACCGGCAATACCAAGTGCGCGGGCAATTACGCGGCAGCGCTCTATCCGGCCAAGTTGGCGCAGGACAAGGGTATACACCAGCTGGTGTGGACCGATGGCATGGAGCACAAGTACATCGAGGAGAGCGGGACGATGAACATCTTCTTCCGGATCGATGATGTGCTCGTGACACCCGAGCGCAGCGGCACGATCCTGGAAGGCGTTACACGGGACAGCATCCTGCGCATCGCACGGGATATGGGACACACCGTGGAAGAGCGTCGTGTGGCCGTGGAGGAAGTGGTGGAAGCCGGGCGCAACGGCCGCTTGAAGGAGGCCTTCGGTGCGGGTACCGCCGCCACCGTGGCGCACATCGCCAGCATTGCCTACGAGGACGAAGTGTTCACCCTGCCGGGTATGGACCAGCGTAGCATGGCCGACGGCATAGCGAAACGCCTGGACGATATACGCCGTGGCCATGTGGCCGACCCGTATGGTTGGGTGGTACCGGTGGAATAGGATCGGTGGGTAGTTGGAGCGCCCCGCACCTGGCACCAGGTTCGGGGCGCTTTTATGTTCGGCACCTGCTCAGCCACGAAGTCCGTTGATGCTGTCGGGAATGAGCGCGATGCCGGCAATGCAGAAGGCCAGCGTGAACAGGGGCCAGGAGAAGAAGACCACACCGATGAGTATGCCGGTGATGAGGCAGGTACTGAACACCAGCCCGGTGATGTGCAATCCGCGAAAGACCAGTTTCTGGAACGGGGTAGGCGGGCCTTCGGGTCTGCGGAAACCGAAGGGCATTGATGTCTTTCGCTCTTTCGCAGCGGGAGGTGTGGAGCCCACTGCCGCATCCTTGTAGTAGCGTAACCGGGCATCGTAGTCCTCCCTTAGTCCGCTGTCGCTCAAAACCCGGTAGGCCTCGTGCACCGCATGGAAAACAAGGGCGGCACGCGGGGAGGGGTTCACGTCCGGATGACAGTGTTTCACCCGTTCCCGATAGGCGCGCTTCACCTGGAACAACGACGCGTTTCGTTCGATGCCCAGTACCTTGTAATGGTCGTAGTGCAGTGTTCGTCCCGTACCCATCGGTAGGGTGAATTTATGCGATCGCGACTTCCGATGTATCTTGTGTATGTACGGATGAAGAACGCACGCACCCTGCTCTTGTTCTGTTTCGTGTCGGCCACACGCCTGTTCGCCATGGCCGATCCCATCGTGCGCGTGCAACTTCTGGTGGTCGATAGCCTGAGCGGTTCGCCCATTGCCGGGGTCCATGTGAAGGCCACGTTCAGCGTAGCCTCGGCCAGGACGGCAAGGTCGATCGTCCTGGTATCCGACCGGGAGGGCAGGTCGGTGTTGGAGGTCGGTGCGAACGAACGTGTGCGTCTCGTGTTGAGCCACGTGAGCTGGAATACCGTGGACCGGACATTCGGTGCGGGGGAATTGGTGGACGGCGCTACACTGCGCATCGCGATGCTCCCACGGATGGTGGACATTCCGGAAGTGGTGATCCGCCGCGCGGCGCCCGAAGTGGTGTTCCAGCGTGCCGACCTGCATGTGGGCGATCATTGTGTGACCGCCGACGGCGTGTGGGTATTGGCATACGAGCAGCCGCAGTTGTGGCATCGGCAGGAGAGCGCGGGTGAGCAACTGTTCCGGCACGCCGCACTGCATCTGCTGGATACGCTCTTCCGCGAGAAGGCCTCCGTGGCGCTCGTCGGTGAGGTGCGTTGCCTCTACCGCGACCACCGGGGGCGGGTGGTGGTCGATGGTCGTTCCAAGGCCTGGGTGGCGACCGCTCCAGGGGATAGCATCGCCCTGCAGGAAGTTGATCGGAACCTCGTGCATGAAGCGCTGCTCCCCTGGACCGACAGCATCGCCGGACACCTCCTGGGAAGCACCCGCAATCCCGATTGGCCGGCCTTCGACCATGTGGCCTACGACCCTGTTGCCGATGTGCAGCATTCCATCTGTTCCGTAGAGGATGCGCTGGTGATGGAGTTGTTCCGCAGCCAGTACAAATACATGAGCGGTCCTGACAAAGTGGTCGCCATGGACCTGGAACTGGAACTCGGCGTGGAGCGCGAAGTGATCGCCGGTTACATGACCGGTTTCCACAAGGACATCTACTTCCACGTGCCTTACGCTCCGTTGTTCGTGGTGCGCGATACGCTATGCGTGTTCGATCATGCGCGTGGTGCCATCCGACGTTTCACATCGGCGATGGTGCCGGTGGACGAAGTGCCCATGAAGCATGTGCGGCAGCGCGGATGGAGCGAGCGATTGGTGCAGGACCCTGCCGACGATGCGGTGTATGCGCTCTTCGCACATGGGCCACGTACCGTCGTGCGGCGCTTGGATCCCGCCACGGGTGCCTTGGGCAGGCAGGCCGTGCTTGCGCATCCGTTCCCCGATGAAGTGCAGGTACACGACGGCCATGCCTACTACGTGTATCGTCCGACCGGAGCGGTGGACCATCGCACCCTGTACCGCGAAACCCTGCGTTGATCCCGTTCAGCCTTGCCCGGCGTGACGTCTGGGGTAATCCATGAACACCAATGTGCCCAGGTCGCGGGCCATCATGTTCTGTTCGCCGCCCGGGAAATCGATGCGCACGATGCCGCAGGTAGGCAGGTTGCCGATGTCCTCCCCGCTGAAATACTCCACTGCTTCGGTAAGCCCCGGATTGTGGCCGAACACCATGATGCGACGCGCGTCGGCCGGCAGGCGATGCAACAGGTCCATGATGGTAGGGACCGAAGCGTGGTACAGTTCGTCCTTGCGAAGCACCGCAGTTTCCGGGATGCCCATTGCAGCGGCAAAATGCAGCGCTGTCGCCAATGCTCGTTCGGCGGTGCTGGTCACGATCAGGTCCACCGGTTCGCCCCGGTCATGGAACACCTTGGCCATGTAAGGGGCGTTCCGAAGTC
>JBIIYD010000256.1:0-3934 GCA_044347005.1 Flavobacteriales bacterium
CCGAAATGGAGGAGGCTGCAGGGGTGTTGATCACTTCGATGCCCTTGCTCCTGGCGTGGGCCACATCGATGTTGTCCAGCCCAACGCCGCCACGCCCGATCAGCTTCAGGCCGGGGCAGGCGTCGATGAGGTCCTTGCGCACCTTGGTGGCGCTGCGCACCAGCAGCACTTCCACGTTCTGCGTGTTGATGTAGGACACCAGCTGGTCCTGTGCGACGAACTCGGCGGTAACCGCGAATCCTTCCTGCTCCAGGGTTTTCCTGGCACTGTCGGCAATGCCGTCGTTGGCGTGTACGCGCATGGTCTATCCGTTCTTGTTGGAGAATTCCTTCATGACGTCCACCAGCACCTGCACGCTCTCGATGGGCAGTGCGTTGTACATGCTGGCGCGGTAGCCGCCCACGCTGCGGTGGCCCCGTATGCCACTGATGCCGGCCTCTTTCCAAAGCGCATCGAAGGCTGGCTCCAAGGATGCGTCGGTCAGCACGAAGGTGGCGTTCATGGCCGAACGGTCCTCCACGGCCGTGGTGCCTTGGAACAAGGGCAGCGAGTCGATCGCGTTGTACAGCAGTTCGGCTTTGGCGGTGTTCCGCTTTTCAGCCTCGGCAATGCCACCGATGCCTTTCAACCACTCCAGGGTAAGCATGCTTACGTACACGGCGTACACCGGCGGAGTGTTGTACATGCTATCCTTGGCGCCGTGGTTCTTCAGGTCCAGCATGGGGCTGATCTTGCGACCGGTGTGGCCCAGTTGCTCGGGGTCGAAGAGGTACACCGTGGTGCCCGCAGGCCCCATGTTCTTCTGCGCACCGGCATAGATCAACGCGAAGTCGGCCACGTTCACCGGACGGCTGAAGATGTCGCTGCTCATGTCGCACACCACAGGCACCGTGCTCTTCGGAAAGGCCTTGAACTGGGTGCCGAATATGGTGTTGTTGCTGGTGAAGTGGAAGTAGTCGGCATCCGTGGGGACCTCGAAACCCTTGGGGATGTAGTTGAAATTCTTGTCCTCGCTGCTGGCCACCACCACGGTGTCGCCGGCCATTTTGGCCTCCTTGATGGCCCGGGTGGCCCACTCACCGGTATTCACGTAGGCGCTCTTTCCGCCCGGTTTCAGGTAGTTCTGCGGCACCATGTGGAAACCCATGCTGGCCCCCCCGCCCAGGAACACCACCTGGTAGTGCTCGGGCGCACCGAGCAATTCCTTCACCAGCGACTGGGCCTTGCTCATGACCGCCTCGATGGGTTTGCTGCGGTGGCTCATCTCCAGGATGGAAAGGCCGCTGCCCTCGAAGTCCAATACGGCTTGTGAAGCTTTCTGGAAGACCTCCTGCGGAAGGATGCAGGGACCGGCGCTGTAGTTGTGGACCTTGGGGCTTGACATGGTTGGGCGTGGTTTCGGGCGCAAATGTAGCCCTGTGCGCCCAGCTGTGCCTTACCGTCGCTCACCTACTCCCGCACCTTGTCCCGCAAGCGCTCGTAGTTGCTGCGGATGCGCAGGAATTGGCCGAAGGAGGGCGTGGTCCACGTGCGGCCCTTGCCTTGCGGCGCGGCTGCGGCGAGCTTCGCTTCCAGGTCCTCCAACACCTGCCGTAGTCCGATGGCGCTTCGGTCCAACAGGGCCACCATGGTGTGCGAAACCGTTCCGGCCAGCGTGGGCTGGAAGGAGATGGGCACCCGCTCCTGGTGTACGATGGCCCCGGTGTCGATGTGCTTGTCGATCCGGTGGATGGTGTAGCCCGTGGTGTCCGATCCGGCGTACAGCTGCCAGATCACGCCCTGTGCGTTCTGGAATTCGGGGAGCAGCTCGTGGTGGATGTTCAGCATGCCTAGGCGGGGCGCCGTGAACACCTTGCTGCCGATGTATCCGTTGCCCAGACTGATGCCGATGTCGGCCTTCGCATCGCGCATCAGTTCCACGGTGCGTGAATGGTTCACCGCCGGGGTGGTGGCGAAAGGGATGGACAAGGATGCGCACAGTTCGCCGAGGTCCTCGATGGCCGCAAGCTTCTCCACATCGCTCGTGTACCATTTCCGCATGCGGTAGCCCACCAACGCACCCAACGGACCGATGTGCAAGATCTTGCGCAGTTTGCGGCCCCAATGGCCCTTGGGTTCGGGTGCCGTTCCATCCACAAGGATCACTTGCACACATTGGAAGTGCGGACTGCCGACCAACAGGGGCAGGTGATGGCTGGCCGTGCCTCGCCTGCTGCCGGTGAGCACCACCACGCGCAGGCTCATGCCGGGAAGTGGTTGTTCGCCGCGCTGGCCTTCAGCGCATTGTTCGCAAGGAAATAGCGTACGTGGCTCAGCGGCCAGTCCAGCACCACGTGGTCCCTGCGCAGGCAGAGGTCTTCTTTGGATACTTCGCCGTTGGCGATGTGGCAGCCGCGTTCGGCACTGGCGCAACTTTCGTAACCCACCGAGAAGACGTCCTTGAAGCCTTGGGGCGAAAGATCCGTGAAGCGACCGTAGGGGAATGCGAAGTGCTTCACGCTTCCGCAGCGCTCAGTCAGGATCTTCCGGCTTTGCTCCAGGTCCTGGCGCACCACATCTGCCGTTGTTGCGCCCAGGTTCCGGTGTTCCATGCTGTGCGAGCCGATCTCGTGGCCCAGCTTCTGCAACTCCGCCACATCGTCCCAGCGCAGGAACTCCACGGGCGGGAAATGCAGGCGTTCCGCGCAGATGCGCCGCACCTTGTCCATCTCCTGCAGGCCGATCAAGCCCGGGTTTATGAAGAAACAGGCACTGATACCGTGGGCATGCAGGAGTCGCCCGCCGTCCAGGTTGTTCATGAAGCCGTCGTCGGAACTGAAGGCGATGTAGGGCTTGTCGATCGCACCACGACGGACCCGCTCCACGGCTTCCGAATGGGAGATGAAGCTGTGGTGGCGCGCCAGGTCCTTGATCAGGCGTTCCAGGCCCGCCAGTTCATCACTGAAAGTGTGGTGGATGTAGAGGAACTGAACGCGCGGCCGTTGCAATGCGCTTTCCACACGGCCGCTGGCCTGGTACGCCAGCGAGAGACCATCGAGGGCCACGTTGCGCAGGGTGCCTCGCAGCCCCTGCGGGGCATACGCCTTGATCTCAGCGTAGCGGGTGGCGTAGCTCATGGACCGGCCGAAGGTAGCGATCGGGGCTCAGGGCTTCGGTGCCTGGGGCGGTGCCTTGAAAGGCCGTGGGTCCTTTTGCGGGTCGCGTGCGTCGATGTCCCGCACGAAGCTCCAATGGTCCTTTTCCCACACGTAGGCATCGGTGCTCAGGTCCGGGCCGTAATAGGCCCACTGCCCTTCCATGTCGGCACGGCGGGGCGATAGGTGGTCAAGGACGATCCGCTCCAGAGCGGGGTCGTAGCGCAGCATCATGGTGGCATCGAAGGCATAGCCGTAGACCTTGCGGTTGGCCTTCAGGCGACCCGTACCGAACAGCGGCGCCCCGAAGCGGGGTTGCCCGCCCTTGAAGTGCAGCACCTCGATCACCTTTCGCGTTTCCACGGTGCTGTAACCCTTCCAGCCCAGTAGCGTGTAGTAGGTCTTGGCGCCCTTCTTCACCGGCACCACTTGATAGTACAGGGCTCCGTACCAGCGATCCCGGCCCAGCTCGGGCACTTCGGGGGCGGTTATGGCCGTGGTCATGTCCTGCAGGTCGTACACCACCGTCGTGCGTTTGTCGCGCATCAGCAAAAGGCCTTCATAGTGGTGACTACCGTTTGTGCGCGGTATGTTCCAGGTGAACAGCCGGAATGCGCCATCCGGAGCGTCGATCCGGCTCATCGGCACCGCATCGAAGGAGCGCGTAAAGGCATCGTCCTGTTCCAGCAGCGTGCGCAATTCTCGTTTGATACCCGCATTCAGGCTATCCCTTCCGACATCGGAGCTCTGCGTGGGCACTTGTTTGAGCAATGCCACCAATGCGGCCGTTCCATCCTCCT
>JBIIYD010000257.1:0-3892 GCA_044347005.1 Flavobacteriales bacterium
CCGGCGGGTGGTCTGAGGATCAGCCTTTTAGCCTGAAAACACGGGCATCAAGGATCCCAATAGTACAGGACGGAGTAGTACCTGCCGATGAACCGATCGTTAAGGCAACCCTATAGCTTCGTCACCGTCAGTTAATTCCATCCTACCCCTTCCCAACGACCAAACCTTCGGCCCACCCGTTCCCCTAAGCGCGGTGCGGCCCACACCAGAAAGACGAAATTTTCATGCATCCTCAGCGCTGCGCCGGCCGCAAGGTCGACGAAGCGATACGCCGTCCGTTGCAGTTGCATCGGAACGGAAGGACCAACGGTGATGGACCACTCGATCCATCGAAGAAGACATCGACCCTATCGTTTCCCAACCAAACCCAACCGAACATGTCGAATTGTAACTCAAGCACGGCGCGCACAACGGCCTCCCCGGGAGGCACGTGGCTGCGTCGGACAACGCTGCTGCTCTCCGCGCTGTTGTTGATGGGCGCCACCTCGTGGGCGCAGTTGACGGGTACCAAGCTGGTGCCCGGTGATTATGCCGACCTGGCAGCGGCCATTACCGACCTGAACACGGTAGGTGTTGGAGCGGGCGGTGTCACCATCGAAGTGGTGGCGGCCAACCCACAATCGGCACCTGTCGGCGGGTATACGATCACGGCCACCGGCACGCTTGCAAACCCGATCGTGATCAAGGGCAACGGCAATACGGTCACGGCCAGTGCGGCCCACACCGTAGGCAGTTTGCACGATGCCATCTTCGAGATCATCGGTGGCGACTGGATCACGCTGGAGAACTTCGTGATGCAGGAGAATGCGTCCAACATCACGACGGTATTTGGCACCAACACCATGACGGAATTCGGGGTGGCGATCTATGCTGCCTCAACTACCAATGGTGCCCAGAACAACACGATCCAGAACAACTCCATCAGCCTGAATGCGACCTATGCCAACAGCTTCGGCATCCTGTCGACCTCGACCGCATCGTCGACCTTGACCTCCCAGGACGCTACTTCCACGGCAGGGACCAACTCGAACAATACGTTCCGCGGCAACACGATCACCAATGTTGCCCTGGGCATGTACTTCGTTTGCCCACCCGTTACCGCAACCGTGACCGAGACAGGCATCGATATTGGCGGCACGTCGGCACCCACTGGCAATAACATCACATTCGGTAATGCTCTTGCCCCATCGTTCACGTTCAATCGCTTCACAGGAACGTTGGCCGGCGGCATCATCTTTCGCAATGGTGCGGGAAACAGTGTACGCTACAATACGATCGTAGGCACTTCTCAGGCCCATGCGCAGACTAGCGGTGTGGCGGGTATCGCCATCAGCAGCGGCAGCACCCCATCAGGTGTCACCTACACCAGTAACTTCAGCAATAACAGCGTCACCCTTACGCACACCAGTACCCGGGCCATGGTCGGCATCGACTTCGGGCACGGCATCAGCAATGGTACCATTGTCGCCAACGACAACACCGTTGTGTTGAACCAGACCGTGGCCGGCGCGACCAGTTCGGCTGTCACCGGTATCAAGGCCAACTACACCTCTGCCACCAACACGGCGAACGGCAACACCATCACCATAGAACAAAGCACCTCGGCCGGTGCCATCTCAAGCGCCGTTACGGGCATCACCTGTGCGGGTGCTGGCACAACGGTCAATGTGCAGAACAACCCGAACATCACCATCAAGCAGGCGGTGAGCGGCACGGGTTCCTACACAGCCGGCGCCATCACCTTTGTGGATGTGAACGCATCTTCCGGCACGGTGAACGTGGTGAACAACGGGATCAACACCACCGGCAGCACCATCCGCAGCACGGGAGCGTTGATCTGCGTGAACCAGAATAGCACGGTAAGCACGCTTGTGAATGTGAAGAGCAACACGGCCGTGGTCGATCGTATCTCGGCGAGTGGCAGCATTTCCTTCATAGCAACGACGACCTCTCCTTCGGAGGTAGCTGATACCTGCTCTGCCAACGTGATCACCTTCACAGGTCTGTTGGGGAGCACCTCTGCCAACGGCATCAGCATACTTGGCGGTCCTAGTTCCCCGGTCGTAGGGAACAAGAGCATTTGCAACAACACCATTTCCATTACGGGTGCTCATACCGGAACCACTACTGGTCTTGCATTCGGTTATACGAACACCGGGCAGGTGCGCAACAACAGCATCACGATCAGTTGTGCAAGTCCCACTTCAGTTGGTATCTCCACTGGAGCAGGTTTGGCAACCACGAACACCACTACCATCGGGAACAATACCATTTCTATCGCAAGTACAGCAGCCAGTGGCACAAGCGTGATCGGGGTAAGCAGTACGGTGGGCAATACCACGATCGTGCGCAATACGATCGGTGGCTTGACGATGACCGGCGGCAGCGGGTCGGTCAGCATGGACGGTATCTTCATCAGCGCTGGTACTGTCGTCTCGGCCTCCCGGAACAAGATCCACGGTCTTACGAGCGCAAGCACGGGTACGAGCACACTTGTAAGTGGCATCCGCGTAACAGGCGGCACCACGGTCGACGTGTTCAACAACGTGATCGGCAACCTGAACGCATCGGCGGTATCCAGCACCGATGCAGTGCGCGGCATCAACGTGAACTCCACCACCACCAGCTCTACCCGGAACGTTTCGTTCAATACCATCTACCTGAACGCGTCCAGCTCGGGCACCAACTTCGGCACCACCGGTATCTTCCACGCTACCAGCACCACCGCCACCACCAGCACGCTGAACCTGCGCAACAACGTGGTGGTGAACCTGTCCACCCCGGCCGGTACCGGTACTACTGTGGCCCTGCGCCGCAGCAGCGGTTTGGCAGGTGCCTTGGCCAACTACGGAGCCAACAGCAACAACAACCTATTGTTCTGTGGCACCCCCGGACCAACCCGCCTGATCTATAACGACGGCTCTTTGACCGGTGTTGCCGAGACCATCGCCGCCTACAAAGCGGGTGCATTCACGGCGGGTACCATCGCCCCGCGTGATGCAGGTTCGGTCACCGAAACGATCGTCCCAGGCACCTTCTTCGTAAGCACCACGGGAACGGATGCGACCTTCCTGCGCTTGAGCACGGGCTCACCCACACAAGCTGAAAGCGGTGGCATCACCGTGGCCGGCATCACCGACGACATCGACGGCGATGTGCGCAGTTTGACCACCCCCGATCTGGGTGCTGACGAATTCGCGGGCACACCATCGGACCTGAGCGGTCCGGCCATTTCCTTTACAGGTCTTGGACCGACGTGCAGTACCGCTGCCCGCACCCTTACGGCCACCATTACCGATCCGAGCGGGGTGCCCACCAGCGGCAGTGGCCTGCCTGTGTTGTACTGGCGCATCAATGCCGGGGCATACACAGCAGCTACAGCGGTGCATACCGGAGGCAACCTCTACGACTTCACCTTCGGTAGCGGGGTCAGCGGCGGTGATACGGTGCGTTACTACATCGTGGCCCAAGACCTTGCCGGCACGCCGAACGTGAGCGCCAACCCCGGTGGCGCATCCGGCTTCTCGATAGACCCACCGGCAGCATCAACGCCACCCACCACACCGGCGTTCTACGCGATCCAGCTCACCCTGATCGGCAACTACAACGTTGGTGCTGCCGAGATCGCGCCCAACTTCGCCACCCTTACCGCGGCCGTTGCTGCCTATAACGCACGGTGTGTTTCGGGTGCCGTCACCTTCACCTTGGTGGATGCGGCGTACAACACGGGTGAGACCTTCCCGATCACGATCAACCAGAACGTGGCCGCAAGCCCCACCAACACCTTGACGATACTCCCGTCCGGTACCACGACCATTACGGGTAGCAACACCGGAGCCTTGATCCGCTTCAACGGTGCCGACTACGTAACCATCGACGGTAGCAGCGCTGC
>JBIIYD010000258.1:0-3880 GCA_044347005.1 Flavobacteriales bacterium
GCTCCTCTGGGCCTGGATCCTCACGATCCCCGTCAGCGCGGTGCTGGCCATGATCGCGTATTGGCTCTGCGGCTTCTTCATCGCCTGATCGGTAGGCACATCACGCCCGCGTGCAGTGGACCTGCCGCGATCCTGGGCTGCACGAAAGAGGTCGTAGTCGTCCACGCGCCATATGGGGTCGCCTTCTAACTTCGCGCACCATGGGCATCATCCTTTCGGACGCCGGAGCGCACCAACACCTGTTACCCCTTACGCACACCCGCCCCGTGGGGCAGTTGCGACCGGGTATCCTGCGCATTTCCGAAGGGTGGTACGTGCGCACCGGACAGGGTGTAGGGTACAGGACCGAAGCGTACTTGAGCCGTTCCTTTCCGCTGATCCACGATGGGCCGGCCATCGAAGTGCGTGCGGGCCTGTTCCCCACGGACGATCTGGTCTCCGCCGTGCTCGACCTCCGCGCCGGTCAGGTGCTGGTGCACGGTGGTGTTGCCTTGGCGTTCCGCTTGGAAACCGAAGCGGCACCCGCTGCAACGGATTGGGATGCACCACCACCGTTCTTCCAACAGGTGCCTTTTGCCGGTGAGGTGATCCGCTACGACCGACCCTGGCATCTCTTCCAACATGCCGCCAAGGCCATCGCCCACGATTTCGCCTTGCTTACGGAAGGCCGCCGTTCGCAGCACTTGAGCGCCTACAACACGGTGATCGGCGATCCCGACCTCATTTTCCTGGAGGAAGGTGCCGTGGTCGAGGCCAGCATCCTCAACACCAAGGGCGGACCCATCTACATCGGCAAGGACGCCGAGGTCATGGAAGGCTGCATCGTGCGCGGGCCTTTCGTGCTGGGTGAACATGCGCAGTTGAAGATGGGGGCGAAGGTCTATGGCCCTACGGTCGTTGGGCCGGAGTGCCGCGTAGGGGGCGAGGTGAACAACAGCGTGTTCCTGGGCTACAGCAACAAGGGCCACGATGGGTTCCTCGGCAACAGCGTGCTGGGCGAGTGGTGCAACCTGGGCGCCGATACCAACAACAGCAACCTGAAGAACACCTACGGCAAGGTGCAGGTCTACAGCTACGCCGAGGCCGGGCTCACCGATACGGGGCTTCAATTCTGCGGGCTCATCATGGGCGACCATGCGAAGTCCGGGATCAACACCATGTTCAACACGGGCACCGTGGTCGGGGTGGCGGCCAACGTGTTCGGATCGGGATTCCCGCCCAAGCATATCCCCGGCTTTGCATGGGGCGGCGCCGAAGGCTTCACCGCCTACGACTTCGATCGCGCATTGCTGACCGCCCAGCGCGTCATGGAGCGGCGAAACGTGGTCCTGACGGACCTGGACAAGGAGGTGCTGCGGCACGTGTTCCTTGCGGAGCAGCACGCCTCGCTGAAACACTCCCATTGATCGATCGCGGAGTGCGATCTTGAAGCAAGAGGACCTGCGGCGAATCCCCATGTACGCGACGTTCTGACCATCTGTCACCCGGCTTTCCCCGGCACGAAGCTTGACTATGCGGGGCGGTCACCCCTGTTGATAAAGGTCGTTTTGAGAAGGATCCGGTGACACGGTAACTTTACACTGACATTCTGGCCCACCTGTCGATGAACGACATTCTCCATACTGACAACCTTTTCGGCTCCGAACAGATCGAGAACGAGACCGAACTCATTCCCCTGATCACCGCCGAGGACGAGGAGCAGATGAACGCGGAAAGCACTCCGCCCGAACTGCCCATCCTTCCGTTGCGCAACACCGTGCTCTTCCCCGGGGTCGTCATCCCCATCACCGTGGGCCGCGACCGCAGCATCCGCCTGATCCAGGACGTGTACCGCGGTACCAAAACCCTTGGTGTGGTGAGCCAGATGGACGCACAGATCGAGGAGCCGCGTGCAGAGGACCTCAACCGCGTGGGCACCATCGCCACCATCATCCGCATGTTGCGCATGCCCGATGGAAGCACCACCGCGATCATCCAAGGCAAGAAGCGCTTCGAGGTGCTCGAAATGGTGAAGCACGAGCCCTACTTCACGGCACGCGTGCAGGAATTCGCCGAGGTGCGTCCTGCCAAGGACGACAAGGAGTTCGACGCCTTGGTCAGTTCGCTGAAGGACCTGGCGTTGGAGACCATTCGGCAGAGCCCGCACATCCCCACCGAGGCGCAGTTCGCCATCAAGAACATCGATTCGCCCTCGTTCCTGGTGAACTTCATCAGCAGCAACATGAACGCCGAGGTGGTCGAGAAGCAGAAGATGCTCGAGGTCGCCGATCTGCGCGAACGTGCCAAGCTGCTGCTCGCGCACATGACGCGTGAACTGCAGTTGCTGCAGATGAAGAACGAGATCCAGAGCAAGGTGCGCACCGAGGTGGACCGCCAGCAGCGCGAGTACTTCCTGCACCAGCAGATGAAGACCATCCAGGACGAACTGGGTGGCAACCCCATCGAACAGGAGATCGAGGAGATGCGCCTGCAGGCCGCCAAGAAGAAGTGGAGCACCAAGGTGGGCGAGGTCTTCGACAAAGAACTTTCGAAGCTGCAACGCATGAACCCGGCCGGTGCCGAATTCAGCGTGCAGCACAACTACGTGCAGTTGCTGCTGGAGCTGCCATGGGGCGAGTTCAGCAAGGACGACTTCGACCTGAAGAACGCCCAGAAGATCCTGGACCGCGACCACTTCGGCCTGGAAAAGGTGAAGGAGCGGATCATCGAACACCTCGCGGTGCTCAAGTTGAAAGGCGACATGAAAGCGCCGATCATCTGCCTCTACGGCCCTCCCGGCGTGGGCAAGACCAGCCTGGGCAAGAGCATGGCCGAGGCCCTGGGTCGCAAGTACGTGCGCATGAGCCTGGGCGGTTTGCACGACGAAGCCGAGATCCGCGGCCACCGCAAGACCTACATCGGGGCCATGCCGGGCCGCTTGATCCAAAGCCTGAAGAAGGCCGGTACCAGCAACCCCTTGTTCGTGCTCGACGAGATCGACAAGGTGGGCAAGGACTTCCATGGCGATCCGGCCAGTGCATTGCTCGAAGTGCTCGATCCCGAACAGAACAACGCCTTCCACGACAACTACGTGGAAGTGGACTACGACCTCAGCCGGGTCATGTTCGTGGCCACGGCCAACAGCCTCAGCACCATACACCCGGCCTTGCGCGACCGCATGGAGATCATCGAGGTGAACGGCTACACGCAGGAGGAGAAGATCGAGATCGCCAACCGGCACCTGCTCCCCAAGCAGTTCACCGAGAACGGCATCAAACCCAAGCAGCTCAAGCTGGGTCCCGGACTGTTGGAGGCCATCGTGGACCAATACACCGACGAGAGCGGTGTGCGCACCCTGGAAAAGCGCATCGCCAAATTGGTGCGCTACCGCGCCAAGCAGATCGCCCTGAAGGAGAAGTACAGCACCACCATCGGTACCGACGACCTGGTGAAGATCTACGGTCCCAGCCACGCCCGCGACAAGTACCAGGGCAACGATGTGGCCGGTGTGGTCACGGGCTTGGCCTGGACACCCACCGGAGGCGACATCCTCTTCATCGAGACCAGCATCACCAAGGGCGAAGGCAAGCTCACCCTTACCGGCAACCTGGGCGATGTGATGAAGGAAAGCGCCGTGATCGCCTTGGAATACCTGAAGGCGCACAGCGATATCATCGGCATCGACAGCGAAGTCTTCAAGCGCTGGAACGTACACGTGCACGTGCCCGAAGGGGCCACGCCCAAGGACGGTCCCAGCGCCGGCATCACCATGCTCACCAGCATGGCCAGCGCCTTCACCCAACAGAAGGTGCGCAAGTTCACCGCCATGACGGGCGAGATCACCCTGCGCGGCCGCGTGTTGCCCGTGGGGGGCATCAAGGAGAAGATCCTCGCGGCCAAG
>JBIIYD010000002.1:0-39309 GCA_044347005.1 Flavobacteriales bacterium
GGAGGTAATGGACGCCTTGGGTCGTGTGCTCGCGACCCCTTACCATGGCATGGTCGTACCCGGCACCCTTCAGGTGGAACTGCCCATTGCCCAATTGCCGACCGGAGCCTATGTGCTGCGATCAAGCACGTCGGATGCGGTGAGTAGTACCATTTTCCTGGTGGACTGAACAACGGGGTTCTTGAAAGGCTACCAAGAACAGCCGACCATCGATGTTTGACGTAACGTTCCGACACATTACCTTAGTGGGCCTGCAAGTAGACCCTCTTTCTTTTCGGAACCCGATACAACGATGAAACACGTTACCGCCTTTGCGGTCTCGGCATTGCTTTGCACACAAGCATTCGCTCAGCAGACCCCACCGTTCTCCTGCCATACCGGTGGCTCGGAATTCGATCGCTCGCTCCATGGCGACGACCCCGACCTGATCCAGGCCATCGCCCAAGAACAGGAGGCACTTGAGCAATTCACCCGGGACTTTGCCCAACAGGGCGATGTACGAAGCGATTACGTGGTGCCCGTGGTTTTCCACATCATCCATAACAACGGGCCCGAGAACATCAGCGACGCCCAGGTACAGGACCAGATGAGGATCCTGAACGAGGACTTCAACAAACAGAATCCGGATTGGGACAACGTCAGACCTGAATTCCTTGACCTTGTTGCGGATGTGAGCATCGAGTTCAGGCTCGCTCAAAAGGACCCTCAGGGCAATTGTACATCGGGCATCACCCGCACGGTGAGTACGCTCACCAACGTGGGCGACCAGAGTATGAAGGCCTTGATCCAATGGCCGCGCAACAAGTATTTGAACGTATGGGTGTCAGCATCCGCGAATGGCGCTGCGGGTTACGCATTGTTACCGGGCGCCGCACAATTCCTGGGCACCCAGGACGGCATCGTTCTGCAGCATACTTACGTGGGTAGTATCGGCACCGGTATTCCGCAGCGCTCCAGGGCATTGACCCACGAAGTGGGGCACTGGATCAATTTGGCCCATACATGGGGCAATAGCAACACACCGGCGGTAGCGGCCAATTGCAACGAGGACGACGGAGTTTCCGACACCCCTAACACCCAAGGCTGGACCAGCTGCAATTTGAACGGTGCCACTTGTGGCTCGGCATTGGACAACGTGGAGAATTATATGGACTACTCCTATTGTTCCAAGATGTTCACCCTTGGGCAGAAGACCAGGATGATCGCCTCCTTGAACTCCACGACCGCACAACGCAACCAGCTGTGGCAAGCTTCGAACTTGACCGCTACCGGTGTTGCGGGAACGCCTCAACTCTGTGCAGCTTCCTTTACGAGTAGCGAGCAGAACGTCTGTTCTGGCGGTACGGTGAGCTTCACCGACGCGAGCTATCACGGCGTTGTAAGCCGCACATGGACCTTCGAAGGTGGTCAACCGGCCACTTCCACCGCAGCCAACCCCACGGTGACCTACCCCACGGCAGGCACCTTCGCGGTAACCTTGGAAGTGAGCGATGGGTCCAATACCCTCACCAGTTCGCAGCAGAGTTACGTCACGGTGAACCCGAATACTGGGACCCTTGGCCCAGTACTCGAAGGCTTCGAGGCATACAGTGCACTGAGCGCTTCTCCTTGGACAGTGGTGAACGGCAACAGCAACAACACCTTCGACCTGACTTCCGCGGCAGCCTACAGTGGAAGCAAGTCCCTTCGTGTCGTGAACGCGACGAACATGGCCGAACAAGTGGATGAATTGATCTCCACCACCTATAACATGAGCGGCGTACCAGCCATCACCCTCTCCTACCGCTATGCGTTCGCGCGGCGGAGTGCCTCGAACGATGATCGTCTGAGGGTATTGGTGACCAATAACTGCGGTGAGACCTGGAGTCTCAGGCAGCAGCTTCGGGGCAGTACCAATCTGAGCACGGCAGACAATACCACGAGCAGCTTCGTACCCAATGGTCCGGATCAATGGGGCTACTCCGAGGTGACCAACATCAGCAACGCCTACCACGTGAGCAACTTCCGCTTCAAGTTCGAATTCGAAAGCGATGGCGGTAACAACGTATACCTGGACGACATCAACCTGAACGGAGCCGCGGTGGGCATCGAAGACCTGATGCTCGGAGATGACAATGCGCTTTTCGTAGTGCCGAACCCGGCGACCGATGAGGCCCGTGCGATCGTCAACCTGAGCGAGAGCGGCAAGGTCGACATTGAATTGCTCGATGTGTTGGGCAGAAGCATCCAGGTGATCCACTCCGGCCGTTTGGCCCAAGGAGCTCACCGCCTGGACATACCCATGGGATCACTCCAGAGCGGCATGTACTTCGTCCGCTTGCAGCAAGGTGCCCGCAACCAAGTGGTGCGGTTCGTGGTGCGTTGACCTGCGGATCGCTGGCCAAGCTCATGCCTTCGGTGGTGGAAACGACTACATCCACCATCGAAGGCATGTTGCTTGGTAGCTTGATCCCCGCTGGCTTACCAAGAAGCATGAGTGGTCAGGTCCTGGTACTTGCCACCCTCTCAGAACGATCGACGTACCTTGTTGTTCCATGAAAACAGTTCCCACGAACCAATGAACCGTACTCTACTCGCTACAGCCATTTTTGCCCTTCTCGGCACCAGTACCTTGGCCCAGGCACCAAGCCCCCTGCCATGCCACGCCGATGACCTGAGCAAACTCGTGTCGTTGCATGGGAACGACCCCGTGGAGCTGGCGCGCATGGCCCAGGCCGAAGCAGAACTGGAGGAGTTCACCCGGGAGTTCGAGGCCAGCGGCGCCCAAGGCGCAAGGGTCGATTATGTGCTGCCGGTGGTCTTCCATGTGATCCACAACAATGGTCCGGAGAATATCAGCGACGAACAGATCTTCGATGCTATTCGCGTGTTGAACGACGATTTCAACAAATTGAACTCCGATTGGCCGAACGTCAGGCCACAGTTCCTGGACCTCGTTGCCGATGTGGGCATCGAGTTCCGCCTGGCGCGTAAGGACCCCCAGGGCAACTGCACCAACGGTATTACCCGCACGGTGAGCAGCCTTACCTATGTGGGGGACCAGGAAATGAAGGAGCTTATCCAGTGGCCCAGGAACAAGTACCTGAACGTGTGGGTGGCTGCCTCGGCCAATGGAGCCGCGGGCTATACGTATCGTCCGGGCTCGGTATCCACCTGGCCGGTGGCCGATGGCATCGTACTCCTGCACAACTACACCGGAAGCATCGGTACCAGCAGCGCCTATACCTCGCGCACATTGACCCACGAGGTTGGGCACTGGATCAATCTGGCGCACACTTGGGGCAACAGCAACGATGCGGCCCTGGCCAGCAACTGTAGTAGTGACGATGGCGTTACCGATACGCCGAACACCATCGGATGGACGAGTTGCAACCTGAATGGCGCGACCTGCGGTTCAGCCCTGGACAACGTCGAGAACTACATGGACTACTCTTACTGTTCCAAGATGTTCACGCTTGGCCAATCGACACGCATGTTGGCCGCGATGAATTCCGGCACTGCGCAGCGGAATCAGTTGTGGCAGCCGTCGAACCTGGCGGCCACCGGTGTAGATGGACCTGGAGAGCTTTGTGTGGCCAACTTCATCAGCTCGTCGAACAGCATTTGTTCCGGCTCCATCGTGGATTTCAATGATGTGAGCTACCACAACGTAACGTCCCGTACATGGAGCTTCCCCGGCGGGGATCCATCCACCTCTTCGGAAGAGGCACCTTCGGTGGTATACACCACTCCCGGCGTATACCCTGTCGTACTGGAGGTTACCGATGGAACCACGACCCTCTCCCGTTCCGATACGGCATACATCACGGTATTGTCCAACCCGGGCGCCTCGGTCCCTCTGGAAGATGGCTTCGAAAGCTACACGACCATCGGTGATGCCCCTTGGACAGCTGTGGATGCCGATGGGGACAACGGGTTCTCCTTGACCTCCGCAGCCGCCTTCACCGGGACCAAGAGCGTGCGACTGGCCAATACATCGGCCATGGCGACCCGCAAGGACGAGCTTGTTTCCACGACCTACGACATGAGCGCCGTTGGCAACATCCGGATCAGCTACCGGTATGCATTCGCCCAGCGGAATTCGGCGAACGACGATCGCCTTCGTTTCTATGTCTCGAACAACTGCGGTGAGACCTGGAGCTTGCGCCAGCAGCTGCGCGGCAGTACGAACCTGACCACCGGGGGTGTCGTTACGGGAACGTTCGTACCGGTGACAAGTGCTCAATGGGAATTTGCCGAGGTAAGCAATGTGAGCGACTCCTATCACACACCCGATTTCCGATTCAAGTTCGAATTCGAAAGCGATGGTGGCAACTACCTCTACATCGATGACATCAACATCAACGGTTCGCCCGTGGGTATCGAAGACGTTGCACAAGCCTCCTCGGAACCGATGGTCGTACCCAATCCTGCCAGAGGCCAGGCCCAACTGATGTTCAACCTGGAGACCAGCGGAATGGTAGAACTGGAAATGCTCGATGTCCTGGGCCGATCCATAACCACCCTCAAGGCGGGACAAATGGCGGCCGGGCTTCATCGTCTGGACCTGCCGGTCTCCAGCCTTCAGAGTGGGCTCTACTTCATTCGTATGCAGCAGGGTGCCAGCAAGAAAGTGGTGCGCTTCATTGTGGAGTGAGCGACCGTGGATCCTGAAAAAGCCCTGCCTGAAAGGCGGGGCTTTTTCACAGGGTTCCGGCACATAAGCACCCCGAATTGGCAACCGCACATGCCAGCATGGGGCTCTTTTCCTTTCGCCTTTCCGTAGTGCACCCGAAAAGGCCTTACCAGGAAGATCCGGTCACAGAAAACAGGAAGCCCCACCTTGGGGCGGGGCTTCCTGTTTTCAACTTGTTGGCCGACTAGGGCTCGAACCTAGACTCTTCTGAACCAAAATCAGACGTGTTGCCAGTTACACCATCGGCCAGCGACCGGCTTTTCCGCCGAAGCGGGTGCGAAAGTAAGAACTTCCGTTGTTCGTCCCAAGCAATGATCAACCCGGGCGACATTGGGTATTTTCGCCCCGCTTGCCGGATCACCTCCGTTGGAGGGGTCATCACATCGAGCAGCCACCGTATCGGATCCCCACCTTATGGAATACAAGAAGCTCAACATCATTACAGGCTGGTCCGTGTTCCTGATCGCCGCCTGGACGTACATATCCACGATCGAACCAACGGCCAGTTTCTGGGATTGTGGGGAATTCATCGCCACGGCCTTCAAACTGCAGGTGGGCCACCCTCCAGGAGCGCCTCTCTTTATGATCCTAGCCCGGGTGGCCAGCGTTTTCGTGAGTCCGGAGAACGTTCCGGTAGCGGTCAACGTCCTTAGCGCGCTGGCCAGTGCCTTTACCATTCTGTTCCTGTTCTGGAGCATTACCCACATGGCCCATAAACTGGCCACACGGGATGGTGCGGTCCTTACCACCGGCGCGCTGATCGCCGTGCTGGGCAGTGGCGTCGTAGGTGCCTTGGCCTACACTTGGAGCGATAGCTTCTGGTTCAGTGCCGTCGAGGGCGAGGTCTATGCCTTGTCCAGCTTTTTCACCGCGATCGTATTCTGGGCCATCCTGAAGTGGGAAAGCGAGGCGGACCAACCCCACAGCACGCGGTGGCTGATCCTGATCGCCTACCTCATGGGCCTTAGCATAGGCGTGCACCTGCTCAACCTCCTGTGCATTCCGGCCATCGCCTTCGTCTATTACTTCAAACGCTATCCTGTCACCACCCGCGGGATCCTCATGACCTTGGTCGTTTCCGCAGTGATCCTCGGTACGATCCAGGCCATCATCATACCTGGCATCGTCAAAGTGGCCGGTTCGTTCGAGTTGCTGTTCGTCAATGACATCGGTTTGCCGTTCAACAGTGGCAACCTGGTCTATGCCGTGCTGTTGGTAGGTCTGCTGATCTATGGCCTGGTCTGGACACAGCGCAACGGCAAGGTGCTCTGGAATACGGTGATCCTTGGCGTGAGCGTGATCCTCGTGGGCTACAGCACCTATGCGATGATCGTGATCCGTAGCACGGCCAACCCGCCCATCGACGAGAACAATCCCGAGAACGTCTTCAACCTGCTGAGCTACTTGAACCGAGAACAATACGGCGACAGGCCACTGCTCATGGGCCAGTTCTGGGACAGCCCCTATGCCAGTGAGCGAAAGGACGGCAACCCGGTGTACACCGCCACTTATCAGGTGAAGAAGGACGACCGGGTCGTTCGTAACGAATACGACCGTTGGAGCGCGCGCCACTTCGTGGAGACCAACCCCGGCCATACCCTGGAGCATAAATACATCGTGACCGATAGCCGCAAGGGCAGCGAAGTGGTCTACGAACCGGAATTCACCATGCTGTTCCCGCGGATGTACAGCAGCCAGGGCAGCCACGTGGACGCCTACAAGGAATGGAGCGGATTCAAAGGGATACCGATGCGGAGCACCGACCGCGAGGGTAAGCCTACGATCATCTACAAGCCGACCTTCGGGGAGAACCTGCGGTATTTCATGGACTACCAGGTGAACTGGATGTACGGGCGCTACTTCATGTGGAATTTCGCCGGTCGGCAGAACGATGTCCAGGGGCACGGCAGCATCCTGGACGGCAACTGGCTCAGTGGGGTCAAGGCCATCGATTCGCAGCGCTTGGGGAACCAGGACATGCTGCCGCCGAGCATGACGGAAAACCGCGGGTTCAACCGGTTCTATCTGCTTCCCCTTCTTCTGGGGGTGATCGGCCTGGTGTACCAGCTGATGCGCCATTTGCGCGATTGGAGCGTGGTGATGTTGCTCTTCCTGTTCACCGGTATGGCCATCGTGGTCTACCTGAACCAAACCCCCTATCAGCCCCGCGAGCGCGACTATGCCTATGTGGGTTCGTTCTACGCTTTCGCGATCTGGATCGGCCTCGGGGTCTATGCCTTGTACGATGCTGCGCGTTCCATGAAGCAACGCGAACTCGGAATGGCGGTTGGTGCCGCATTCGGTCTGGGTTTGCTCAAGTATGTGGTGGAATGGGACGGCGACCATTCCATTTCCTATATGCTCTTCTATATGGGCGCATTGGGTGGTGGTGTGCTCGGCCTGTTCCTGTTGCTCGGCAAGACCGTCAAGAATGATGCGTTACAGGGCATCCTCGCCACGCTTCTCGGGCTCGTCATCCCCGGCATCATGGTGGCCGAAGGCTGGGACGACCACGACCGCAGCACCCGCAAACCCGCACGTGATCTGGCGAGCAATTACCTGGAAAGCTGTGCACCGAACGCGATCTTGTTCACCAACGGCGATAATGACACATTCCCGCTCTGGTACGCGCAGGAGGTGGAAGGGATCCGCACCGATATCCGTGTCGTGAACCTGAGCCTGCTCAACACGGACTGGTACATCGATCAAATGCGACGTAAGGCGTACGAGAGCGACCCGGTCCCCTTCGCCATGGCTCCGGACAAATACCGGCAGGGTACCCGGGATGTTATCGCCCTGTTGCCGCAAGGCGACAAGGAATCCTATCGGGACCTGAAGGAAATGATGGCCTTCGCCACGAACGACAAGAACATGCAACCGATCTTCCAGCGGGGGGTGAAGGACGCCTGGTTCCCCACGAACCGCTTCAAGCTCATGGCCGACAGTGTCACTGTCTTCTCCAATGGGACCTTGTCGCTCAAGGACAGCGCCAACTGGACGCCAGAAGTGCGTTGGCAGATACGCCGACAGGTATTGCTGAAGAACCACTTGATGGTGCTGGACCTGTTGGCGAACAACAATTGGGAACGACCGATCTACTTCGCCGTTACCACCGGTCCGGACAGCTATATCGACCTGCAGGACCATTTCCAGTTGGAAGGCCTTACCTACCGCGTCGTGCCTGTGAATTCGCCGAACAAGAACCCGAATCTGCAGGGGCGTGTCGCCGCGGATCTCATGTTCGAGAACGTAACGACAAAATTCCTGTGGGGTAATATGGACAGCGAAAAGCCGGTCTACCTGGACGAGAACATCCTGCGGATGACGACCAACCTGCGCCTTCAGCTGAGCAGCCTTGCCGAAGCCCTGATCGAGGAAGGCAAGACGGACAAGGCACGCACCATCCTGGACCTGTCACTGGCAAAAATGCCCGAACACAACGTGCCTTTCGACCGGATCCTGCTGCCCACCGTGGAGGCCTACTATGCGATCGGCGACAAGGAGAAGGGCAACCAGCTCTCCGAGCGGCTCTTCTCCATCATGGAGGAGAACCTGACCTACTACATGAGCTTGGAGACGAAGTTCGCGAGCCGACTGGACAGCGAGATGGCCATTTCACATGCCGTCATGGGCAGGTTGATGACCAATACCGACAAGGAGGACCCGGCAGCCGGCAAGCTGCTGCGTGAGCGCTTCGAGCGGATCGATGAGGTGTACCAAGGCAAACTCCTGGAACTGCAAGCTGAAGGACGCAGGACGTCCCGGATGAAATTCTAACCTCGGCATTGCGCATGTACCTGGCCCGCACCCCGGCCATCGTGAAGCCCCTGCTTCGGGACCTCATGTGGAACGTGGCAGGGACCGAGCGCACGGTTTACCTCACCTTCGATGATGGTCCGATACCCGGGGTCACACCCTGGGTATTGGACCTTTTGGAGCGGTATGGCGCCAAGGCCACCTTCTTCTGCATCGGGAAGAACGCGGAGAACGACCCGGGCATCCTGGAGCGTATCCGCCGGGATGGGCATTCCGTTGGTAACCACACCTATTCCCACCTGAACGGGTGGAACACGCCGACCTTCTCCTACCTGCGCGATGCCTTGCGTTGCCAGTCCATTACAGGCACGGCTTTGTTCCGGCCACCATACGGCCGGATAACAAGGGAGCAGTTGAGCGCGCTGAAGGCACGTTTCCAAGTAGTGATGTGGGAGGTATTGAGCGCGGACTTCGACCCCCACCTGGACGGGGAACAATGTTTTCGCAACGTGGTGGACCATAGCACCAATGGCTCCATCATCGTATTCCACGACAGCCTGAAAGCGGAGCCACGATTGCGGGTGGCCCTGCCCAAGGCCCTGGAGCATTTCGTGCAGCAAGGCTATGCCATGAAGGCCTTGACCGAGCTACCGATCACTGGGCGAGGCCGGTGACCTTGTACTCGTTGCGTCGATTGGCGGCATGCTCCTCTTCGGTGCAGGCCACACCGGGAACGCACTGGTTGATGAGCTGCGAGATACCGTACCCTTTGGCGCTTACGCGTTCCTTGGGAACACCCTTGCTGCGCAGGTATTCCGCCATGGCTTCGGCCTGTTTCTGGGTCGTCTTCTGGGCTTCCTCGCGCTCGGTGCGCGCATCGCCGTGCACGCCCAGTTCAATGACCACGTCCGGGTTCACCATCAAGCGCTCGGCCAACTCGTCCAACTCCAGTTTCGCCCTGGCGTCCAGTACCGCGGAATTGGTCGCCCACCGCACGTTGCGCAAGGGGATCGCACGTCCCTTTTCGATCGGCTCGAACTCCAGTTGCCCCACTGAGTTGAGGTCGATGACGCCCTCCTTCATTCCGATGGTGGAGACGGGGATGCTCATGCTGAAATAACCCGCCTTCTCGAAGAGCACCTCGAACTCCTCGTTACTCTGTAGGCGGAAACGGAAGCCTCCGCCCAGATCGGTGCGCTGGCTCTCCGAGAAGAAGCTGCTCAGGTTGACCACGCTCACGGTCATGCCTTCAACGAACCCGAGCTTCCCTTTGAACCTTGCATTGCCCCGCAACCAGATCCCCGCATCGGCGACCAAGTGCACATCCCTGGTTATGATCTGCTGCTGCTCGATGCGCTCGGTGCTGAAGAACTCCTCGCCATCGTAGCGGCCCTTCAATTTGGCCACCAAGCGATAGGTCTTGTCCTTTTGCACCGGGAACGAGAACTCACCCCGGTTGTCCGTAAGGGCGGAATCCAGCAGAGCACCCTTGTCGTCAAAAAGGAGGACCTGTGCAGCAATAACGGGGATCTCGTATTCGTCATCGATGACCGCACCGGAGCACAGGTACTGCTGCTCCAAGGGTTTCAGCATACTGAAGGCATAGATGTCATCATCACCCACCCCGCCCGGCCGGTTGCTGGAGAAAAAGCCACGCGAGCCGGCAGGGTCTATGATGAAAGCGAAGTCGTCCTTCGGACCATTCACCGGGGCACCCACGTTGATCGCTGTGGAAAACCCCTTCGACCCACCGGGTTTGGCCGCGAAGATGTCCATTCCGCCCAAGCCCGGATGACCATTGGAGGCGAAATACAACGTACCGTCGGCAGCGATGAACGGGAAGGACTCGTTGTACTTCGTGTTCACGGTCGGTCCCAGGTTCTCCGGTTCACCCCATGCACCATCGACCGATCTGCACATGTAGATGTCGGTGCCGCCGAGGCCTCCTGGCATATCGCTCACGAAGTACAGCTTGCGTCCGTCCAAGGAAAGGCTCGGATGGCCGATGGAAACCTCAGCATTGTTGAACACGAACTGCTCATCTGCCGCGAATTCCTGGCCCGAAGCATTGGCTTTATAGATGCCCAAGCGGGTGACCCCTTGTGAGCTGCGTTCCGATCGCCCTTGGAAATAACTGTTCCTGGTGAACCAGAGCACATCCCCCCCCGCGCTCGCTGTGGCCGGTCCATCGTGGAACTTGCTGTTCACCGTACCCTCCAGGATACGGGCATTCCCAAGGTCACCACCGGGGATAACGTCGGCCATGAAAAGGTCCAGGAAGGGTTGGTCGTTCATGGCGGCGCGGCGCTTGATGGCCACGGTTTCGTTGCGCGCCGAGGCGAACACCACCCTGTCGCTCGTGAACCAGCAGGTGCCGAAATCCGAATAGGGGGTATTGATGGCAACGGGTCGTATGGTGAATCGATCCGTGCTGGAAGCATACTTCCTCGCGAACCCGCTGATGTTGCTGCGTGCCGTGGTGGCCACATCGCCCTGTGTCGCCAGGTAGCGGTCCATCCACTCCTCGGCCTCCACATAACGTCCGTTGGCCTTCAACGCCTCGGCATAATAGTAGAGGTCGATCGGTTCACGGTTGATGAACTTGACGACCACCGCATACCAGCGTTCGGCTTCCTGGGTATTGCCCAGCCGCATGTTGCTTTCAGCCAATCGCTTCGTGACATGCTCGTTGACCGCACCCAATTCCGCCGCTACGGAGTAGGACTTGATGGCCCGGGCATAGGCCATTTGCTCATAATGGCGGTCGGCTTCGCGCACATAGGCGTCCGCACTGCCCTGTGCCCGAGCGGACCCTGCGATCAACAGGAAGCAAAGAAGGACAAGGATCTGGACACGCACCACCATGGGATCAGAAATAACGGGGTGAAATGGTGTTCCCTTTGACGAACCGGAGGTCGTAGTTGAGCATCAGCTCATGCGTTCCCGCATTGTATGCCCCGAGTGCCGTTGTGGTCATGTCGAAGGCATAACCGATGCGGAACTGGTCGTTCACCTGGTATTGCGCCAAGAGCCCGAACGAGTTGCCTACCCGGTACATGGCCCCGAACCAGACCCGTTCACGCAACAGGAAATTGGCGTTCACATCCAGGGACAAAGGAGCGCCTTCCACACGACGGAGCATGATCGACGGCTTGAACTTGAGGTCCCTGTTCACATCGAGCACGATACCACCGGTGAGGAAATAGTGCCTTACCTCGGATGCCGTTACCAAGGCATTTCCGCTGACCGCATCGATATCGTTCTCCAACAACTTGGGAACGGATAGCCCGACATAGTAGCGCTGCGCATGCCAATAGAGCCCGAAGCCGAAATTGGGCAGTACCTGACCTTGGATATTGGTATTGGCGGGATCGACCTCCACGGTAGAGAGCGAGGCGATGTCCGCACTGTAGATATTCACGCCACCCTTCAGGCCGAAGGCCAAGCGGCTGTCGGCCCCGGTACGGATCCGGTACGCATAATCCACTTGGGCACTTGTCTGTCGCACCGGCCCGGCCTTGTCGGTAATGGCCGAAAACCCGAGGCCCATATTCTGTGCCTTCAAGGGCGAGTGCGCAAGGAACGTTTGTGTGGTCGGCGCCCCATCGAAGCCCACCCACTGGTGCCTGCTAAGGGCCATCATGGTGAACACGTTGGCGCTGCCTGCATAGGCAGGATTGATCGCCAGGGTGTTGAACATGTATTGACTGTACAGGGGGTCCTGCTGCGCACCTGCACAGAGAGCGCCGGACACACCGATCGTGGCGGCAAAGCAGCGGAGGATAGCTCTGATCGCCATGATCAACGGTTGATGTATACGTAACCGGTGAGGGGCTCCTTGCCATTGCCAAGGTCCAGCACATAGTAATAAGTGCCCGCCGGTGCGGTGCCGGAGTAACTGCCGTCCGCCGAAGTGCCATCCCAGAAAACGGAACTATTGTCGTAGGCTGAACCTTTGAACATGGTGCCCCCCCAGCGATTGAAGATCACCAGCTCGTTGGATGGGTAGCCTTCGATGCCGGGAATGATGAACGCATCATTGATGCCGTCCCCATTGGGTGAGAACGACTCGGGTACAAAAACATCACTGGTGAAGTCGCACGGGGTACCACCCGCTACACGCACGATCGAACAGGAGTACCGATCGGTCACGAATGCTTCGAAAGGTACACTGGTGAAGATCGGCGCACTGGTGAACACGTAGGGCGCGGTGTCGGAAAGGGTCCCCTCCAGACCATCGACCGCGTAGGTCGAATCGTCACCTTCCGTAATGGTGAACGATACCGTATAAGTGCGGTCCTGTTCATAGCAGAGACGGACTATGTCCTGCACCACGACGCTTCCCACGACATCAACGACCACTTGGGCCGATGCCTCACCACAGCCCGCATCGGAAACTTCGTAGGTGAACACATAGCTGCCGGGCGCAAGACCAATGGTGTTCAGCAGCCCATTGTTCAACGCGGGCAGAGCCGGGACTATACTCCATTGACCTCCTGTCCATGGTTGACCACCGAGCCCGGTGAAAAGGTCCAGAGACGCGACAGTGTCACACGCCAACAAGTTGCCACCCGTTCCAGCTACGGGTATCTCGCCGACAATGACCTGTACCACTGCACTGGAATCCGCGCAAGCGGAATTGCCTTCGATCGTATAGGTGTACTCGCCCTGTGGATCGGTACCCGGGACGAAGGTCCCCGAATTGACCGCGCCCTGTGGATCGGTCCAGATCCCGCCAAGGTCCGGGGATCCCTGCAGGATCGCGAACAGGTCTATCGGAGCAGCTGATACACACAAGGTGGTCTCCGATCCGATACCGGGATCCGGGAATGCGGAGATCGTGACCACTACCGTGGCACTAACACTTCCGCAACCGGCATCGACGACCGTGTATGTGTAGGGTGCCACTGTGCCAGCAGGTAGTATGGAGGCATCCAGTATGCCCCCCGGAAGTAGGGCACCGGTACCTAATTGATCGGTCCATGTACCACCACCAACAGGATCACCCGCCAAGGCACCGAAAAGCGCATAGGCTTGATCGGCCCCACATATCGTGACCGTGCTGTCCGCACCGGCACTTGTTCCTGTTGTAACGTTCACGGTGACCTGTGCCGATGTTGCTTGACATGGTCCATTGGAGGCGAAGGAGTATGTGAAGATCCACTGGCCGACCCCTGCTTGAGAGGGGTTGAAGACACTTCCGGCCAATGCGCCGGAAACCGAAACATCGGTCCAGGTCCCTCCGGTTTGGGCCAGGGGACCAAGCGCGGGGAAGAGGTCGACCGCGGTCTGTCCCAGACATGCGGATACAGTGGCACTCTGGCCCGGTATGCTGGCTTGAGTAACCCCAACGATCAACGTTGCAGAGTCATTGACGCAAGGCGCAGCACCCTCAACGATGTAGATATAGGGTCCTGGCTGATCGCTCGCAGGGTCGAAGAACACGCTGTGCACGCCGTTCGGACCCACCCAAGTTCCACCAGCAGCTGGAGAACAGCCGAGCGATAACCGCATGTTGATGGGGGCCTGGCCCGAGCACAAATTGATGGAGGCATTGCAGCCGGCATTGGGTGCTTGTGGCTCCGCGATCGTTACGAACGCATCGTCATTGGGGCAGGGTGGTGTACCCACGACACGATAGCGATATACACCTGGACTGTTGTTAGCGGGATCGTATGTACCGGTCGTCGAATTCCCGTTGAAGGTCCAGGCACCACCGGTCATCGCATTCTGCCCCAATAAGGGGAATAGCGCCTGAGGAATATCAGTGGAGCAGAAAGCTATCGAGACATCGTTGCCCGCGTTCACCGCTTGTGTGATCTGCACGTTCACTTGTGCGGTATCACCGGGGCAGGACCCCACCCCGGGAATGATGTACTTGTAGATGCCGGGGGGGTCGACCGCTGGCAAGACCACACCGGAGTGTGACAGACCAATTGGATCCAGCCAGAACCCGCCAGCATCCGGACCGCAAGTAAGGGCGTTGATCAATTGCGTTGGTGCGTTCACCGTACAAAGGCTCAAGGCGCCATCGCATCCGGCATATGGGCCTTCGACAACGGATACCGCTACCAACCCGGTGTCACTTGGACACTGGGCCGAAGCACCCAGGATGTATCGGAAACGCCAAGTGGTACCAGCCGGAACAAGGGTAGCGTTGAATACCCCACCCAAGAGCGCAGAACTACCATCGATATCCTGCCATGCGCCACCCGGCTGGGCTTCGGCACCCAGCGATTGAAATAGGTCGACGATCTCCGATTCGCAGACGGCGATCGTGGCATCCGAACCAGCGTTCAACGCCTCCGATATCAACACAGTGACCGTTGCCGAAGCATTGGCACAAGGGCTCGTGCCGGGTACAGTGTAGGTGAAGTGATAGGTACCCGGTGCGATATCCGTGGAATTGAAGACGGAACCGCTGAGTTGCCCAATTCCATCATCATCGGCCCAGGTGCCATTGGTGCCATAGGGCCCGATCAAGCCTTGCACGAGAGGTATAGCAGGGTCGTCCACACACGCTGTCAACGAACCGCCCACGCCTGCCAAGGGAGCTGCGATCCGGGTGATCTGGACCTGAGCGCTTGCAGCAGAGCATGGTGCGCTGGCTGTGACCGTGTACACGTATGTACCCGACCCATCGATCGCGGGATCGAAAATGGCCGAGTGGGAAATTCCGCCAAAGGTCCATGACCCACCCGGGTCAGGAGTACCAGCGAGGCGGTCCGTCAGAAGGAATGGCGTCGCATCGGAACAAACCAAGGTCACAGCACTGAAACCTGCATCAGGAGCGGTGTTCTGGATGACATTGACCACGGAAGAATCGTTGCTGCACGGCGCCAAGGCTTGAATGGCATAGATGTATGCTCCTGCTTGCGAAACACCAGGGACGAAGGTGCCGCTGAACGGAGACCCATCAGGTGCGGTCCACGTGCCGCCTGTACCGGGTGACCCACCAAGCGAGGCCAGCAATTGAATAGGGGCCTGATCCGTACAAACGGTCAGCAACCCATCCTGGCCAGCATTGGGTGCCTGGTTCTGGATCACGGTGACCTGTGCCGTGGCATTTGCGCATGGAGCACCACCGTTCACCGTGTACGTATACACTCCGGGAAGGCTGGTACCCGGTAGGAATGTACCTGTGGACGGAGCTCCCAAGGGATCACGCCAATTGCCGTTCAGCTGAGGGGCGCAATTGAGCACGCTGAACAGTTGGAATGGAAGAGCATTGTTACAGATCGTAATGAGACCATTGCAACCAGCACTGGGCGCAGGGTTCACCACCACCGTGACCAATGCGAACGCGCTGCTGCACAGCCCCTGGCCGGGAACGGTGTAACGATACGTGCCGGATGGATCCAATGCGGGTAAGAACGTACCTGAGTGCACTACACCCAAAGGGTTGGTCCAAGTACCACCGACCTGCGCACCGGGCCCAAGCAAGGGAAGCAAATTGGTAGCCCCCGCTGTGCTACACAGTGAAATGCTGTTGCTTGAACCGGCATTGGCCGCTGGCGCTACCGATACGTTCAATGTCGAGGAAACGCTGGGACACGGTGCTTGACCCGCAACGGTGTATGTGTATGTGCCGGGTTGGGTAGTACCAGGGGTAAAGAATCCATTGGACGAGGCGGTCGATGGCGCAGGGCCTGTCCATGTACCGCTGAATGCAGGAGTCCCCAACAAGCGGTCCACCATGGGGAAACCAGGATCACTGCTGCATACAGCAACGGCATTGCTTACCCCGGCACTTTGCGGTTGATTGACAGCCACCGTGACCGTGGAACTGACCGTGATACAAGGTGGCGCACCGATCACCGTATAGGTATACAGCCCAGGCGTTGTGGTCCCGGGAACGAATACACCGCCGAACGGGGCAGTACTTGGTGCAGGGCCCGTCCAAACCCCGGTAGGATCCGGTGATCCGCCCAGAACCGTCAGTAGGTTAACATTGGGTCCTCCGGCGCACAAAGTGATCGCCGCGCTGTTCCCAGCGCTCGGCGAATCGTTCTCGAAGACCGATACCACGGCCACATCCGAGACACAGGGCGATTGACCGGCTACCGTGTAGAAATAATCGCCCGGTTCATCCACCCCTGGAAGGTAAAACCCGGAAGAAGGACCGTTGGGACCGACCCAAGAACCGCCGGCCTGTGCTCCCGGGCCGAGCAGGGAATTAAGCACTACGGGAGACGAACTGCTGCAGACGGTAATGGACGCATTCGATCCTGCATTCGGCGCTGGCACCTGACTGACCGTCAGGGTTGACTGCGCTTGATTGCAAGGCACCTGACCACTTACCGAGTAGACATAGATACCGGGTTGATCGAGTCCAGGTACATAGAGATTACCATGTGGCAGTCCATTGAAGGACCAGGTACCGGGCTGTGGCGTGCCGCCCAGTTGAAGGGTCATGTTGAACGACCCGCCATCCGAGCATACCGATGTCGTGGAGGAGGTGCCGGCGTTAGGGGCTGCCACCTCATTGACCGTGATGCTGGCGGTAGCGTTCGCACAAGGTCCAGTACCCGAAACCGTGTAAACGAATACCCCACCATTGAACAACACCGGATTATAGATACCCGAAAAAGGGACCCCATTCCGCGTCCACACCCCACCGCTTTGTGGGTTTCCGCCCAACAGGGTGAAGAGGTTGAATGGCGAACTGTTGCTGCACGTAGCCACCGTACTGCTTTGGCCAGCATTGGGTTGAGCCACCACAGTGACCGTGACCAACGAGGAATCCGACGCACACGATACCGTACCCGTAAGCCTGTAGCGGAAGGAATACGTTCCGGCCGGGACAAGGGATGCATTGAAGAATTGGTTGGTAAGCGCCCCCGATCCATCCAGGTCCAACCAAAGTCCGCCGGGCTGTGGGGTACCACCCAGACCCGTGAAGAGGTCCACCTGTGTTGCAGTGCGACACACACTGATCGTGCCGTTCGTCCCGGCATCGAGAAGGCCTACGATATTCACCACAACGGACGATGAAACATCACCGCATTGGCCGGTACCCAGAACCGTGTAAGTGAAATTGTAATCCCCGGCAGGCAGACCCAATGGACTGAAGAACTGTGCGCTCAATTGACCGGTGCCATCCACATCCGTCCATGTACCGACCGCATCGGGGGTTCCGCCCAAGCCATCGAAGAGGTCCACCACGGCCTGATCCGAACAAACGGAAAGCCCCCCACTGATGCCGGCGTTGGGCGCCAGGTTCACGATGGCCGTGACCACAGCGGACGACGGAACGCAAGGCGCACTTCCTGTTACGGTGTAGGTGTACGCACCTTGTTCGCTGGTCGACGGCTGGAAGATCCCCGACGATGGGCCGCCCGGTCCGGCCCAGACACCACCAGCATCAGGGGCGCCGCCAAGAATGCCAAAGAGGTCGACGGACGGATCCGTGGAACAGCGCTCGAACGAAGCAGAGGTTCCTGCAACAGGTTGGCGATTCTCGTTCACCACTACGATAGCCGAGGCGTCAAGACAGGGGGTCTGGCCGGGCACCACGTATATATACCCACCCGGAACAGAGGTTGCAGGTACATAGACCCCTGCATCGGGCAATGCTTGCGGGGAAGTCCACGAGCCACCAAGGTCGGGGTTCCCGGACAACACATCGATCAGGTCGAAGGGGCCTTCACTGCTGCACACCGTGATCACCCCATTCCCACCCGCATTGGGCGCAATGTTCACCGATACCGTCAACTGTGATGTGTCGTTGGAGCATGGTACCGTGCCTGCAACAACATAGGTATAAACGCCAGGCTGCGAAGTACCCGGCGTGAAGGTGCCCGACACGGAATTGCTGTTGGGGTCGATCCATTGTCCACTTCCATTAGGACTACCACCGAGCAGGGATATCAAACCGAACGGACCATTGCTACTGCACACCGTGGTGCTGCTGGCAATACCGGCATTGGGTGCGATGACCTTGACCACTAGTACCGTAGCGGATGCATTCGCACAGGGCAGGTTGCCAGCGACCGTGTAGGTGTACGTTCCGGCGGGATCGCTGGCTGGCAAATACAAGCCGGGATGCGCCAAGGCATTGGGGCCGGTCCAAGTGCCACCTGGTTCCGGTGAGCCATTGAGCAACAAGAAGAGGTTGGTAACGGAAGCATCGCTGCACACCGTTAGGTTGCCATTGGTACCAGGTTCCGGAGCTGGCACAACGATCACTTCCACGGTGGATTGGTCGTTGGCACAAGGTGCGGTGCCAACAACAGTATACTGGTACGTGCCGGCTACATCCGTTCCCGGCACGAAGGTGATGCCATGGGAACCGCCGCCCGGGGCTACCCAGGATCCGCTGGGGTCGGGTGTGCCACCAAGGAACGAAGACAACTGAAAAGTAGCGTCATTGGAACATACCGTAACGCTGGAGCTTACCCCGGCATCGGGTGCTTCTACGATCGAAACACCCACCACGGCGGAAGCATCAGCGCAAGGAACAAGACCTTGCACGGTATAGGTGTACTGGCCCGGTGCATCCGTGCCGGGAATGAACTGGGCACCGTGTGGTCCATTCGGTCCGGCCCATGTGCCTCCGACATCGGGCAAGCCACCCAGTTGGTCGAACAGATCGAAAGCAGCGTCGTTCGAACAACTTGCAATGGACGCGTTAACACCAGCTACCGGCGCGGTATTCACCGATACCAGCACATCCGCTATGGCTGCCTGGCAAGGAGCCAGACCAACGACCGTATACCGGTACGATCCGGGAATGGCCGTGCCCGGCATGAACATTCCGGAACTGGGCAGGCTATTCGGATCGGACCATGTACCACCCACGTCCGGGTCGCCTCCCAGGACCGTGAAAAGGGAGAGCGTTCCATCAGTGCTGCAAAGGGTGATCTGGGCATTCGAACCTGCCAACGGAGCACGATTCACCGTTATGTTCAACGTTGCACTGGCATTCGAGCATGGCGTCGTGCCTGGAACTGTGTACACATACGCTCCTGAAACGCCTGAAGCTGGATCGAAGCTGTCGCTTTGCGGTCCATTGGGTCCTACCCAAGTACCGCCTGGATCCGGGCTACCACCCAATTCGGCCAATAGGGAAAAGGGTACTGCATCACTGCAAATAGCAATGCTCCTATTGGTCCCAGGTGAGGGCGCAAGAACTACTACGACCTCGACCGTAGCCAAGGCTGGGGCACACGGTGGGAGGCCCAACACTGTATAAGTGTACAACCCCGGTGCGGATAGCCCGGGAGTAAAGGTTCCGGATACCGGCGTTCCGCCCGGTCCGGTCCACGTGCCGCCCGGATCGGGTGAACCACCGAGCTGGCTACGCAGATCGAGCGGAACGTTGTTGGAGCACACCGTGACGGTTGCGGAAATGCCTGCATCCGGCCTTGTATTCACCTGCACGGTCACTTGGGCCGAGGCATCACTGCATGGTGAATTGCCGGCGACGGTGTAGGTATACACCCCATCAGGGTCCGACCCTGGGTCGAAACCGGCCGAAGCCGCACCAAGCGGACCTTCCCAGCTTCCACCGGGGTCGGGCACGCCGGCCAAGGCAAGGAACAAGTCCTGTTCAGGATCATCGCTGCACAACGTGATGGCTGCATCACTTCCGGCATCGGGTGCATCAACGACCGCTATGGTCAACGTGGATGAAGCATTGGCACAGGGCGCTTGACCGATCAACGTATAGGTGTACGTCCCGGGCTGGTCCGTAGCGGGATCGAAACTGGACCCATGCGGCTGCCCTAATGGATTCGTCCATACGCCCCCGGCTTCCGGTATACCGCCGAGCCGACCACGCATGGAAAAAGGCACGACATTGCCACATACCGTAATGGAGGCGCTCAACCCTGGATCGCGCGCTTGCGTTACCGATACGCTTACGATGGCGCTTGCATCAGGACATGGTGCCGGACCCGTTACCGTATAGGTATAGTCGCCCGGTTGGTCCGTGGCCGGGTCGAACGTACCGCTGTGGGGGGCACCATCGGGGTCGGTCCATTGGCCACCAACATCCGGGGTGCCCTGCAGGATATCGAAGAGCGCAAAAGGGGCACCGGAGGAGCACACCGAAGTGATCCCAGCCTCTCCGGCATCGGGGCCGGTCGTTATCTCAGCGACCCAACCTGTCGCAACACCTGCAGCATTGCTTTCCCAAAAAAAGGTCAGACATCCGGAAGGGTCGAGTGATGTGAAGGTCTGCCCGACCAAGGGCGTGGAATTGTCAGCTACAATGAGGACCGCGCCAGCCGTGGAGCTACCGGAATGGATGGTCAACTGTTCACCGGGACCCGGTGCGATATTCCATTGGGTGAAGACGATGGACGTCTGTGGTCCGGAGCCGGACCCACCTGACGGGCATAGCGTGGTCGTGATGGACTGGTTGTTCCCATAATCCCCGTTTTCTCCTCCGGGATCCACGAATATCCCGGAGCAGAATTCGTGCACCACACCATCCACTGCGATGCAAACCTGTGCTTGCGCGGAACCCAAATAGGCCACACCGACGAGCAGCAAGGCGACGCGGGAGAGCATTACGGACAGAAACCCTGACTTCACCTTCATTCCCGATCGTATTCCGTATGGCCTGCGCCGAAATGGGTGGCAAAGTTACGGTCATAGACGGGGCGCCTGTCAATTTGGTGGCTTGCAACGCCTACCTGTTCGACGGTTCGCCTCAGATGATCGATGGATCGCCCGACTTATTCCGTCATACACTCAATAATCGTTGAAGGACCTGGGTGCGCCGGACCTCAAGGTGTTGGTTGCACTGGGGTAACAGCCGGCATGGGTTGTTTGCCAATGGTAATGGCAAGCATCACTTCGTGCGAACCACTGCTGTAATTGCGCAGGTTGGAGGTGATTATATCGTAAGAATAACCGAACTGAAAGGTTTCCTTCAGCCAATATCCCACCATGGCGCAATATGCATCGTTCGTTCGGTAGGAAGCACCGAGCCAAACCGTGTTCTTGTACCGGACAGTCCCCGTTATGTCCAACTTGGGGGGTACGGGGTCCACATACTTGAGCATGAAGGAAGGCTCGATGATCCAGTCCTGCCCGGCACTGAACCGGTAGCCACCCGTAACATAGTAGTGGTCTTCCAATTGACTGAGCGTTTCGTTCTGGTCATCGAAGAAGTAGACCTTGTTCCGGAGCAATTGGGGGGCCGAGGCGCCGAACCAGAACTTGGGATGGTAGAGGTAGAACGCGAACTTGGCATCGGGCATCAATTCGCCCCTCAGCTGATCGTCCATGGCCGGGTCTCCCGGATCCCGCAAGGAGATCTTGGAGCCATCGATCAGGAATTGGAGCAGGCCGGCCGATAAGCCCAAGGAGAGCTTCAGGTCCTCGGTGAGCTTCAAGTGGTAGGCGTAGGAGAACTGCACACCTGTGCGCCGTGTAGGGCCGACGATATCGGTGAAGAGGTATCCTCCCACCCCCATTTTGTTCCCGATAGGCGATGTGCCGCTCAAGGTGAAGGTGCGCGGGGCATCCTGTACGCCGACCCATTGGTAGCGGTGTCCACTGCGCAGTTCGAAGAAAGGCCTGCTCCCCGCTACGGCCGGGTTGAAGACATAATCGTTGAACTGGTATTGGGAGAGTTGGGGCAACTGCTGTGCATGCGCGGTGTGCAGCAACACGGTGACCAGTGCCGTAAGGAGGGTTCTGCGTAGTGTCTCCATGGGATCAGCGGATCACGGTGAGTGGGCCGGTATACGCATCCGGGAATTCCGGATCGTTGAGTTTGACCACGTAGTAATAGGTACCCACCGGGACCGGACCACCCTGGTAGCGTCCATCCCATGGGTCCCGGTATCCCACGCTTCGGAAGAGCATTTCACCCCACCGGTTGTAGATCTCGACCTCGGCCTGGGGGAAGAGGTCGATAAAGTCGATGACCCAGGTATCGTTCCAACCATCGCCGTTCGGTGTGAAGCCGGTGGGTATCGATACGTTGGGCACGACCGTTACGAACACCGAATCCACCGAGACACAACCGTCGTCACCCACGACCGTAAGCACGAACCAGGTGCTTTCCAACGGAGAGGCGACCGGGTTGGGCTCCGTGCCACTGCTCAGGAGCGAATCCGGGGACCAGCTGAAGGTGGAGCCTTGGGGGCCGGCGGGAGAGCCGCCGAGGACCGTTGTAGCATTCACGAAAATGCTGCGGTCGGCACCAGCATCGGCAATGGGCAATGATAGGACGACCACCGTTACCTGGTCCGTGGAAGTGCAAGGCCCATCGGCCACTGTCAGCGTGAAGATGTAGGTGCCGGATGCCAGTGTACCCAGGTCCACCACTGGGCTCGTACCCAGTATGTTCCCTTGCTGGTCGGTCCACTGATAAGTGACCGCACCAACACTGGTGGAACCATCGAGGATAACAACTACGCCAGCGCAGGACTGCTGATCGACCCCTGCATTCGCGAACACCGTACTCAGTGCATCCACGATCACGTTGCTCGTGATCGAGCATCCATTGGCATCGGTAACGGTGATCGCATAGGTGCCGGGCGCAATACCGGCCAGGTCCTCCTGGTCGGAAGTGAAGCCGGCCGGTCCGGTCCAAGTGATGACCACAGGTGCTGTGCCGCCTGAAACCGTGGTAGAAACCGACCCATCGGTCGCGTCCGCACAGCTTGCCGCTACCACCCCGTCCACTTGAACTTGCAGTGCCACAGGCTCTACGATGGTGAATTCGAACGTACTGTCGCAACCCGCGACATCGGTAATGGTGAGCGAGTACGTACCAGCACATAGGTTGGTGGCCTCTGTGGTTCCTTGGCCGTTCGGCGGAACAGGTGTCCATGTAAAGGTGTATCCGCCAAGACCGCCACTGGGGTTCGTGAGGATCGACCCGGAGCATTCACCACCGCAGGTGACGTTGGTAACGACCGCATTGGCCGCGATGGCAACGAAAGGCAATATCGTGAACGTGACCGTGGTATCGCAGCCGACCGCATCGGTTATCGTGACCGACCATTCACCAGGGCAAAGTCCGGTAACCTGATCGGTACCTTGTCCGGTCGTTGGTTCCGGCTGCCAGAAGAAGCCATACGGCCCCTCACCGCCACCGGGTGAAACCGATGCGGTGCCATCGCATGGACCGAAGCAGGTTTCGTTCGTGAGCAGCAGAGCGCCGACGAGCGCATCGGGCGATGTTATGGTGAAACTGGTATCGAGCGAACAGCCATTCGCATCGGTGACCGATACGGTGTAGGAGCCCGAGCACAGACCTTCCACCGCTGTGGTATCCTGTGCAAGGGTATCTCCGGCAGCGTTGGTCCACAAGATGGTGTAGTCCGGCGTTCCACCGGAAACCACCAGCACGGCAGCTCCCGCACAATCACCGGAACATAGGTTGTCCGTTGTGGAAAGATCCAGCTGGACCGCTGTCGGCTCGACCACATCGAACGATGCTGTCGATCCACAACCGTTGCCGTCCGTGACTTGTACGGTCCATGTACCGGCGCATAGATCAGCCAGCGTTGGTGTCCCTTGGCCATTGGGCGGCTCAGGGCTCCACGCGTACGTGTAGGGCGCAGTGCCACCTTGGGCATCCAATTGGATCGCACCGGTGCAGGTTCCGAAACAATCCACAGGGGTCGTTGTACCGGCAATGGTCAGTTGATCCGGACCGAGGACCAGGACTCCCGTCGCAACGCTGCACCCATCGGTATCCGAGATCGTAACGGTGTAGTTTCCGACACAAAGGCCGGTCGCTTGGGGCGTGCCTTGTCCATCGATGGGCTCCGGCTCCCAGAAGTAGGTATAGACACCCGAACCACCGGTAGGACCGACCGTCGCTGTCCCATCGCAATCGCCGAAGCAGCTCACCGAGGTGGTGCTCAGGTTGGGCAGGATCGGGTCCGGTGATACCACGAACGCAGTATCGATCGTGATGCATCCGGTAGCGTTGGTCACCTGGACATAGTAGGCCCCTGCACAGAGGTCCACGACCTGGTCGCCGCTCTGGCCAAGATCGACACCGGCCCCATCGAACCAGGCAATGGTGCAGGGTGCATCGCTGCAAACGAGATCCACCGCCACGCTGCCATCACAATCTCCCGGGCAGGTGGTAAGACCATCGGTGGTGGTGGTCTGTTCGCCGTCGGTATCGCTCAATGGAACGGCAAGCGCCGCGGTACACCCATTGGCATCGATCACCTCCACCGCATACAATCCGGCGCAGAGGTTGGAAAGGCTGTCCGCCGTGCCGAAAATGCTGCCATTGAGCGTCCATAAGTAGAGGTATCCGGCAGTACCACCGGATGCAGTGATCTCCACAACGCCATTGCACAGGCCGCATTCACTCGGTTCGCTGGTCGCTACGAGGGTCAACGGCGCTGGTTCATCGATGGTGAACGTTTCGGAGAGGGAGCAACCCGCGGCATCGGTAATGGTCACCGTCCATGCTCCAGCACATAGTCCCGAAACAAGCGCTGTGCCTTGCCCATTGGGAGGTGCCGGCGACCAGGAATACACATAAGGAGCGGTACCGCCGCTCGTTGTAACCGCTATGCTTCCATTGCAAGCTCCGCTGCAGTCCACCGGCTGCACGGTAGAGGCAACTACAAGGGCTGGTGGCTCAATGATCAAAACGGTCACCGTGGTGTCGCAGCCACTGGCATCCGATATGCTCACCGCATACACACCAGCGCAAAGGCCGCTGGCCTGTGGGGTTCCTTGTCCGATCGGAGGGGCTGGATCCCAGAGGTATCCGTACGGAGCCACACCGCCCGTTGGTCCGACCGTCGCCGTGCCATCACAAGCTCCGTTGCAGCTCACAGGGCTACTGCTGATGTTCGGTGTGAGCAACTGCGATGGCGATACGATCGCCGATGCGAAGGCCACACAACCATCGGCATTCGTGACCTGTACGCTGTATTCCCCAACGCAGAGATCATCGACCGTGATGACATCGCCCGCCACCACGTTCCCGATGGCATCGGTCCATTGCAGCACGCATGGGGGAGCGCTGCATACATAATCCACCGCGACCGTGCCGTCACAATCGTTCGCACAGCTGACCTGGCCGTCCACGGCGACCAGTGTTTCACCCGAGGGGTCCGATACCTGAACGGTGGATTGGAACGAACAGCCGCTGGCATCCGACACCACTGCGGTGTAGATACCGCCGCATAAACCGGTCAGTTGTGGTCCGTTGCCGACGACGGCCCCGGCCGAGGTCCATTCCACCGCGTAGGGCGCTGTTCCCCCGGCTATGTCGACAGTTACGGTGCCATCGCACACTGGACAGGTACTCTGTGTACTGGACAACGTTACCTGAAGTGGCGCAGGTTCGACGATGGTAAAGACCGTGGAAACCGTGCATCCATTGGCGTCGGTAACGGTTGCGGTCCATGGACCCGGGCAGAGTCCGGTCAATGCCGTACCGACCTGTCCCAAGGGGGGTGCAGGGGACCATACGATGTTGTACGGTGCAGCACCTCCGCTGGGGACGACGGTGATCGTTCCGTCACATTCCCCGGCACAGGTAACGTCCGAAACCGTTCCGCCCAGGACCAGTGGTGTCGGTTCAAGGATCAATACGGACGCGTTGGACACACACCCGTTGCCATCGGTGATCCCGATGTCATAAACCCCTGCACATAGTCCTGAGGCGAATGGAGTTCCTTGGCCGGTGGCCGGGGCCGGCGACCAAACGAACACATAAGGCCCCACCCCACCGGATATACCGAGTGTCGCTGTTCCATCGCATGCGGTGGCGCACGAAACGGGACTTGAACTGATGGCCGTGGTCACCGGGGCCGGAGGGATCACCGAGGCCTGCTCGATGGTAACGCAACCTGAAGCGTTGGTGACAACTGCGAAATAGTCACCCGCGCAGAGCCCGTTCGCTGTTCCGGTGGTTTGACCGATCGGGGTACCAGTGGCATCCGTCCACGCAATGGTGCAGGGTGGATCGCTGCAGGTGAAGGACACGGAGACCTGACCATCGCAACTGGCGGGGCAGGTGGTGGAGCCGTTCGTCGTTGTCAGGACTTCGCCATCGGCATCACTGATCGTGACCGGTAGCTGTGCAACGCAACCGTTGCCATCCGTTACCTGCACCCCGTATACACCCGCGCATACACCAGCGATGTTGTCCGATGTTCCGATAACGGCCCCGGTCGCATCCGTCCACTCCACGAAGAAGGGGATGGTTCCACCGGAAAGGGTCAACTGGGATGCACCGACACAGACCAGGCACTGGCTTGGTGTATCGGTCGTCGAGATCGACAGCGGAGCTGGTTCGGTGATCGTGTGATCCTGCTGTATCGAGCAACCATTGGCATCCGAAATGGTAACCGTCCAGACACCCGCACACAACGCCGATACGTTCGCGGTACCTTGCCCTGCCGGTGGTGCTGGAGACCATGCATACGTGTAGGGCGCGGTACCTCCCGAAGTTGTCAGATCGACACTGCCATCACAGGCGCCCGAGCAGGATACGTCCTGGATGGTAGCCTGCGAAACCAGTTCACCAGGGGCAAGGATCAGCACGCTGGTCTGGATCGAACAGCCATCGGAATCAGTGATGATAAGCTCGACCACGCCAGGGCAAAGACCGGTCACTTGTGGGGTGCCCTGGCCCGTAGCGGGCTCGGGCGACCAGAGGTAGGTGTATGGACCATTGCCACCCGTTGGCCCGACCGTAGCCGTTCCATCGCACACGTTGGAACAACTTGCAGCCGTGCTACTGCTGTTCGCCAGGATCTCCTCGAATGGATCGACCGTGACCGCAAGCGTGGTATCGCAGCCATTGGCGTCGGAGATGGTCAGTGTATAGGCGGTTCCCGCACAGAGCCCCGTAGCGGTAGCCGTGCCCTGGCCAGCGCCGGGTTCTGGTTGCCACAAGTAGGTCAAAGCGCCGGTACCACCGGTCGCAGTGGCGTTGGCGATCCCGGTGCATGGCGCGGTGCATTGCTCCGCCTCGGTAACGACCGCAATGCTGAATTCATCCGGTGTGCCGATCGAGAATGTGACGGTCGTATCGCAACCGTTCGCATCGGTTACCAAGACGTTGTAGACCCCCTCACATAGGCCGCTCACAGAAGCGGTGCCTTGACCGCTTGCCGGCTGTGGGGTCCAAACGAACGAATAAGGTTCCAACCCTCCCGTGGGGCTAACAGAGGCTTCGCCATCGCAGGTCGCGAAACACGAGACATCCGTGGTCACCAGGCCCACATCGATGGGTTGAACATCCAGGATGGTGAATGTGGCGACGCTATCGCACCCGGCCGCATCGGTGACCGTAACGGACCATGAACCCGGACAAAGACCCGAGGCCGTATTCGTTCCCTGACCGACCGGCGGAACCGGTGACCATAGGTAGGAATACGGCGCTGTTCCACCGGTGGGAAGGACCGAAGCCGTTCCATCGCAAGGTCCATTGCAGGTAACATTTGTGGACGACCCGTTCGGTGCCAATGGAAGCGGTTCTCCAATGACGATGGACAGTGTGGTGTCGCAGGCCAAAGCATCGGCGATGCGCACTTGGTATGCCCCGGCGCATAGACCGGAAACGTTGGGCGTCCCCTGCCCTACGGGCGGTGCGGGTGTCCAAGTCCATGTATATGGCGGAGCACCACCGGTGGCCGATACATTGACAGCCCCATCGCAGTTGCCAGCACATGTAGCGTTGAGCACGGACGGTAGGGCAACGATACCAGCGGGTGCTGCAATGATGAACTGCACCGTGGTATCACAACCCAAGGCATCAGTTACCTGAAGTGCGAATATGCCCGAACATAGACCCGTGGCATCGGGTGTTCCTTGACCCGTGATCACTCCCGGGGACCACAGGTAGGTATAGGGTCCCACGCCACCGCTCACGGTGGCTATCGCCGTTCCTGCGCACAAGGAATCGCAACCGGATTCCGTGACGGCGATGGTCACCAGGACCGGTTGGTTCTCCAGGATCTCGAATACCACGGTGGTATCACACCCATTGGCATCGGCAACGAGCACACTGTGATTCCCTGCGCAAAGCCCACCAACGGTGGGGGTTCCCTGACCTACCGGGGGGGCCGGTGACCAGACGAAGGTGTAGCCCGGTGTGCCGCCACCGACCGCGATCGAGGCGGTTCCATCACAATCGCCGGAACAGCTCAGGTCCGTGGTGCCAAGCACCGCGTTCAAGGGCAGCGGCTCCAGGATCTCGAAGGTCAGAGTGGTATCGCATCCGCCCGAGGTGATCGTCACCTGGGTAGTGCCGGCACACAGGTTGCCGACGCTGTTGGTTCCCTGCCCCACAGGAGGTGCCGGGGACCACAGGTAAGTGAAGACACCCGTTCCACCCGTGACGTCGAGGACGACGCTGCCGTCACACACATTGGCGCAGGAGGTCGATGTTACCGTAGCGGTCGCAGCGATGGCCGGAGGACCGTCCACCGTGAATGCTATGGTCGTATCGCAACCCACGGCATCCGTTACGGTAAGTGAATAGGCCTGTGCGCACAGCCCGGTCGCATTGGGCGTACCCTGACCAGCACCGGGTGCGGGCGCCCAGAGGTACGAGTATGGCGCAGTGCCGCCAGTGGCAATTACGCCCGCCGAACCATCGCACAGCCCGAAGCAACTGGCCGGAAGCACTTGGATCGACAACTCGATGGGAACCGCATCGACCAGGGTGAAACTCTCGGTGATCGTACAACCGTTCAAGTCGGTGATCAACACACTGTATACCCCTGCGCAAAGACCTGATGCGCTCGCTGTTCCCTGGCCGACCGGTGGGGCTGGAGTCCATACATAGGTATAGCCCGGCGTGCCCCCGCTGACCACAACGCTTGCGGTCCCATCGCAGGCCGATCCGCAACTCACCGGCGTCAGGGTCGGTATCGCATCCAGTGGAGGAGGCTCAACAATGCTGAAAACAACGGTCGTATCACAACCCGCAGCATCCACGATCGATACGCTGTAGTTACCGGCACAAAGTCCGGTCGCACTGGGGGTGCCCTGTCCGTTGGGCGGGGCCGGGGTCCATGTGTAGGAATAGCCCGGCGTTCCCCCGCTCACCAGAACATCGGCGGTGCCATCGCAATCGCCAGCGCATGTGAGGTCCGTGGTGGAAAGCACCACCGCGATCGGCAAAGGCTCGATGATCTGGAAAACCAGGGTGGTATCACAAGCGCCCGAGGTGATGGTGACCTCCCAAGATCCCGCGCATAGGCCGCTCACGCTCGCGGTGCCTTGCCCGACCGGAGGAGCAGGCACCCAGAGGTAGGTATAACTTCCAGTGCCCCCGGACGTGGAGAGCACGATCGACCCATCGCATTGGTCGGCACAAGCGGCATCCTCGATGGTCGCATTGGCAATGATCGGCGGTGGCACGGGCACATTGAAGGCGATGAGCGTATCGCATCCGACCGCATCGGTTACCAGTACCGTATAGGCTTGGGCGCACAACCCGCTTGCACTGGACGTGCCCTGACCCGAACCGGGTGCGGGGGTCCAAACAAAGCTGTAGGGTGCGACCCCACCGGTCGCAGTAACCTGCGCAGTGCCATCGCAGACCCCGGGGCAGCTCGCTGGGACAATATTCACTACCACTGCGATCGGAACCGCGTCCTCGATGACAAAGGGCACCGTAAGTGTGCATCCGTTCGCATCCGTGATCAGGACATCGTAAGGGCCGGGACAGAGACCGGAGGCATTCGGAGTGTTCTGTCCGATAGCGGGTGCCGGACTCCAGTCGTAGGTGTAACCCGCAGTGCCGCCACTGACGACAACACTTGCGGTGCCATCGCACAGCCCGCCGCAACTCACATTCGTTTGGGCCGGAACGGCCTCCAGAGGCAAGGGTTCCAGGATCTCGAAGGTCAGGGTGGTATCGCAGCCGTTGGCGTCGGTGAGCAGCAGACTGTACGGTCCTGCGCAAAGACCGGAAACCGAGGGTGTACCCTGTCCGGCTGCCGGCGCGGGGCTCCAGACATAGGTGTATACCGGGGTACCGCCATTCACCGAAACGGTTGCCGTGCCATCGCAAACACCGGCACAGCTCTCATCCGTAATATCCAACACAGGGACCAAGGGTGGTGCCGCTCCAATGGTGAAGACGACCGTGGTATCACAGCCTGCTCCATCGGTGATGGTGAGCTCCCACGGACCGGGGCAAAGCGCGCTGATGCTGGCCGTTCCTTGACCCACGGGAGGCGCAGGGCTCCACACCAGGGTGTATGGCGGTGTGCCTCCGGACGGCACCACTGCAATGGTCCCGTCGCACAGGTCGGAACAGCTGGCATCCGTTGTCGTCGACTGGATGTCGATGGCCGAGGGCGCTTGCACCTCGAAGGCGATCAGTGTATCGCACCCTGACACGAGATCCGTGACCAGCACCGTATAGTTCCCCTCGCAAAGCACGGAAACGGTCGCTGTGCCTTGCCCGGCACCCGGTTCCGGGGACCAGAGGTAGCCGAACGGGCCCGCCGTACCGGATGCCGATACCGTGGCTGTGGCATCGCAAGCGCCTGCGCAGGTCACGTCCGAATTGGTAAGGTCGGTAAGGATCGGCGGTGGTTCGTCGAACACGAACGCCACGGTGGTATCACAGCCATTGAGGTCCTCGATGGTCACCGTGTAATTACCGGCACACAAGCCGCCAACACTTGGTGTACCCTGACCTACTGGTGGTGCAGGGGACCAGGTGATCGTGAGATTACCGGTACCACCCGAGGGTGCGACCCCCGCTGTACCGTCGCATGAGCCGAAACAGTTCGTTGGCGAGAAGATCAGGTTGGGTTGGATCGGCTGCACGTTGAAGATGAAGGTGGTATCGAACGAACAGCCGTTCACGTCGGAGATCTCCAGGGTATTCGACCCTGCGCACAGGGCGAAGAAGGAGGAGTTGCTTCCGGCACCGTTGTTCCAATCGTACACGTACGGAGAAACACCCCCTACGGCCAGGGCTGTCCGCGTTCCATCGCACACATCGGCACAAGTCGGTAAGGTTCCATTCCCGAAAAAGATGACACCCAAGGGTCCTGGTTCGCTCACCTGCACCTGTGCCGGGCAGGAGACTCCCTGGCCGATGTCCGTTACGATCACGATCTGTGGTCCTCCGCAAGCACTGGTCCAGGTGGCACTTGGCGGCCCGCCGTTCAACCATTGGTACGTGAATGGGCCGACGCCACCGCTCACGGATGCGGTGACCGTTGCGTTGCATTCACCCCGACAGCGGATACCGAAACCGGAATAGTTGCTCGTCAGTTGCGCATTCACGGTAAAGGGGGTTTGCCCCGGCCCCGTTCCGCAGACACTGATGTCGCGGTCGGCATTGCTGTTCGATGCGGGCGAAATGCCCCAGGATGTTGCCATCCCATTGACGGACAGCGTCGATGTGCCGGGCTCGAGCACGGCGCGCAGGGCGGCAAGGTCCGGCACTTGGGCGAGTGCGACAACGGACGAACCGGCGAACAGGCGTTTCGGTGCCCGGCCTGCAAGAAGGAGCGCATTCGCTTGGAGCAGATTGCCGTTGGTGATCAGCGTACCCTGCTTGATCACAAGTGCTCGTGCATCACCGATCACGAGGTCACTGATCAGGGACCATGTGCCCGACCCGTCAAGCTCTACACCGGATGCCAGAGGAATACCACGAAGATCCAGTTCCACACCACCGCGACGCATGATCAGCCGGACCGTTCCGGTGTGGTCCCATCGCACCGCGCCCTGCATGCGCCAATCGCCCGCTACATGCAATTCGGAAGAAGCACCACCGACCAAGCGGACGGCTGCCCGTGAGGCATCGATCCTTAACCCGCGGCACCACGCCTGGTCGGGCATTGAAATGATCGCCCCGGCATCGGGGGAGATCACCACATCCTCGTTCGCCCGCGGAACTCCGGCGCCACCAGGGCCATCGGGTGAAAGGCTCCACTGTTGGCCATCGGCCCAATTGCCCTGTCCACCGGCCCAGTACTTGGTCTGCGCCATGGCGACCGAGCAACTGAACACAAGGATCAGGAGCAGCGTGATCTTGATGAGGCCTGTTGTTCGCATCGCTTGGTCCCGGTTCTAATCGAATGCCGGACAGTTGATCATACGTTTGCTCAGATCGTCCTTGCTGCACGGGGTGATCCCCAGGATCACCTCGTGTGTATTAGATCCGGCCACCCGCAGAACCGAGGTGGTCAGATCATAGCTATAGCCGAGTTGGAAGTAATCGAGGAATCCGACCTTCATCATGAAGGCGATGGCATCACCGCTCCGATATCCCACACCTACACCCAATGTGCGGTTCCATTCGACCATGGCATTGAGGTCGAAAGCCGGAGGTAGCCCACCCACGAACTTCAGCAAGGCACTGGGCGTGAGCGTGGTTTTCTTGGCCAGCCGATGGCGGTATCCGCCGCTGAGCATATAGTGGCGAGACATGTTGGAGGAAACGCCGATGTTCGGAATGGGACGCGCGAGGATGTGATGCACCGAAATACCACCCCATGCCTTTTTGCCGTACATCCAGAACCCGGGCGTAACATCAGGATACACCAGTGCGCTCGGGCCACCGTTCAAAATGGGGTCGTCGTAGTTCGACAAGGTCACCTCGCCCACGTTCAGCTTCATCTGCTGCACGCCTCCGAAAACGCCGAAGGCCATGAAGGATTCCTGGGTGAGACGCAGGTGGTATGCATAGGCCAGTACCAGGCGGGTGTAGCCCCAATTGCCGGCATTGTCCGCCTCCACGAATGCCCCGATGCCATGTTTGTTGCCCATGACCTTGGACTTCTTTCCACCCAACCGACCATGCAGGCTGGCCCAGCCGGTGCGTGGCGCCCCCTCGAAGCCGACCCACTGCTGCCTATACCCCAAGCGTACGTCCAGACACTCCTTGCTGCCCGCCACGGCGGGGTTGATGCTGAACTGGTTGAAAACGTACTGGGTATATTGGGCCAATTGCTGCGCCGGGGCGGCAACAGCGATCAAGGCAACGCCGATGAGCGTGGAAATGCGCCTCATCGGACAAGCGAGATAAAGCCCGTATAGGGCGGTGAGTTGCCTTCCAACTGGTTCAGCTGGATGTGGTAGTAGTAGGTCCCTACCGGCACCTTGGTCCCGTTGTTGGTCCCATCCCAAGGATCGCGGTAACCGACGCTGCGGAACATGCGCTGCCCCCAGCGGTCGAAGATGAGCACCTCGGCACCCGGGTAGTCCGCCATTCCGGGTATCTCCCAGCGATCGTTATAACCATCCTCGTTGGGGGTGAAGGTGTTGGGCGGGTCGATCCTGCGGATCACGAACACGGTGGCCTGGTCCGTGAATGTGCAGCCATTGATCTGGGTGGTCAGGGTATAGGTCGTAGTACCGCTCGGGCTCGAGATCGGGTCCGGAATGGTGTTCCCGCTCAAGCCCGAAGTGGGCGACCAATCATAGGGTGGACCGCCGAAGCCTTGCAGCTGGGTGGTCTCTCCTTCGCCGATGGTAAGGTCCGGACCGGCCGAGAAATCGACGTCGACGACATCCACACCGGGTCCGGCCACTTCGAGGGTGAAGTCGCATTGCGCATGTGTGGTGGCCCCATTGTTCAAAGCGCCTGCGACCACCACCCAATAGCGTGTATCGGGCAGCAGGCCCTGCGTAACGATATTGAAGGGCAGCGTATCCTCATCACAGGCGGAAACCGCCGAAAAGGATGCCGGGGTGCAACTGCCATTGCCACTGAGCACAGTGATGCTCAGGGCATCGCCCATGCCCGTGATCTGCGGGCAATCGATCTCGAGCAAACGAACAACAGCCTCACCTCCGAGGCTATTGGTCCTGAAGGTGTACCACAGCAGGTTGGACGTTCCCGGGCAAAAACCGGGGAGTCCTGTGACCCCTGTGTTGTTGCCTGCCACGGGTTGTTGGGCGCAAAGCAGAACGGCTTGGGCACAGTCGCTGTTGGGTGGTTGCGCAGCGGTGTTCACCGCGTGCACCACCAGGATCAACAGCAGGAACGTGCTTCGCATGGGTCGCCATCGGTCGGACTCGAATTAAGGTACACGCCCGGCCACGCCGAAGATAGACGGAGCCTTTGCCCGGTCCGGACAGGGCTCCCGAGCAATTTCACACACTGTACTGTTGAGGGCAGGCGGAGTCTCGATCCTTGGTTCGGGCCGCAGCCCGAACATCATCGCGCCAGCTTCGCGAACGACTTGTGCAAAGCGTAATGCCTTCGTGTGACCCCACCAGGAATCGAACCTGGATCTAGAGTTTAGGAAACTCCTATTCTATCCGTTGAACTATGGGGCCGTTACCGCCGGTGACAGCGGCCGCAAAAGTAGCCGAGACCGTCGAACGGAAGGACGGACCCGACCGATCACTTCGGTGATGTCCTCACCATTGCGGCCGTTCAGGCTTATTCCCCAGTACCTTCTCGATCTTCTCCATCACAGTTGGCACAAGCAGGTCCTGGGCTTCGCTGGCCTTCAGGTTCTCCTTCAACTGGGCATCCTTGCTGGCACCCAGGATCACCGTGCTCACATTCGGGTTCTTCAGGCACCAGGCCAGTGCCATCACGGGCAGGCTAAGCTCCAGGCCATCGGCGATCTTGTTCAGCTTTTCCACCGTCTTCAAGCGTTCCGGTGTAAGCTCACGTTCGCGCAACCAGTCCAGTCCGGCCATGGTCAGCCGTGTTCCTTTCGCTGCTTTGATGTCGCGGTGCTTGCCTGTGAGGATGCCGCTGGCCAATGGGCTCCATACCGTGGTACCAAGACCCACCGTCTTGTACACCTGCCCGAACTCCAATTCGACCTTCGTCCGGTGGAACATGTTGTACTGCGGTTGCTCCATCACAGGACCGATCAGGTGGTGCTGCTTGGCGATCATATGCGCTTCCATGATCTCCTGCGCGCTCCATTCGCTGGTGCCCCAGTAAAGGATCTTGCCGCTCATGATCAGCTGGTGCATGGTCCACACGGTCTCCTCGATGGGGGTGTTCTTGTCCGGCCGATGGCAGAAGTATAGGTCGAGGTACTCCACCTGTAACCGCTTGAGCGCATCGTTGCACGCTTCCACCACATGCTTGCGGTGCAGGCCAACCTGCGTTGGAAGTTTGCCGCCAGCACCGAAGTACACCTTGCTGCTTACGACCCAGGTATCGCGCTGCCATTTGGTCTTCTTCAGGATCCTGCCCATCACTTTCTCGCTCTCGCCGCGTGCATAGATCTCCGCATTGTCGAAGAAGTTGATGCCGCTGTCGTATGCGGTCTTCATCAGTTTCTCCGCCACGGGATCGGCGATCTGTTTGCCGAAGGTGAGCCAGGAGCCCAAAGAGAGCTCGCTTACTTGGAGGCCTGAAGTACCCAGACGACGATAACGCATGATGGGGAAGGTTGGAAGGGAACAGGATGGCGATGGACCGCTCGTTGCAGGAACATGGCACAAGCGGCGATGCGGTAGGAACAAAGATCGCAACATGTTGTGCTATACCTGTTCATATTCGAAAAGCACAAGCCTTGCGGGCACTTCATTGCACTGTACTTTGGCGAACCTCAAGCGCTCGCCCCATGTTCCGGAATACCGCATCAACGCTGGTTCTACTGTTCACCCTGTTCATTGCCACGCTCGATGCCACGGCCCAATGCCCGGGCTGTATAGCGAATGTGACCTGTACCGCCACACCGGCATACCCCACATTGTGTCCAGCGCAGCCGCCGGAAGCCACGGCGGGCGAGTACTATGAAACGGACATCACGTTCTGGCTACCGACCACGTTCACCGACCCGGGTACCGGATTCAATGTCACCTTCAACCAAATGACCATCACCAGCGTGACCGGCCTTCCCTTCGGTCTAAGCTTGGAGACCAACGAGCCTTCCGGCGTCTACTTTCCCCAGCAGGACCAGTACGGCTGTGGACGCATTTGCGGTACGCCATTGGGGGCGGGAACATTCGAGGTGACCATCAGCATCATTGCCGGGGTCACCTTCTCCGGCATCGACGTCGATGCACCGGAGCAATTCGTGATCCCCTTGGTGGTGCTGCCCGGCTCGGGTTCCAACAGCAGTTTCACCTTCACCCCCACCACCGGTTGCGGAACCGTGGACGTGGACTTCCAGTCCTTGATCGACGCCAGCCCACAACCCATGGCCTGGGACTGGGATTTCGGCAACGGCAACACGAGCAGCCTTCAAACACCGCCCACCCAGACCTACGACGAGCCCGGCACGTACACCATCACCTTGGAGACCACGATCAACGGTCATGTCCTGGAGAGCGTGTCGGTGACCGCACTGAACGAGAACTGGTGTGGCGATGTGGAGGAAACGTTCTGCAATTGCGGCACACCCATCATCGGAACGTGCCCCGACCTGTATTTCACGCTGAACAATGCGAACGGCACGGTATATACGAGCGGGACCAACGATGGCACCACGAATACCAATTGGAGCAACCTGGGCCTCCTGCTCCAGGACCCACCCTATTCCATAACCATCTGGGACGAGGACGTGGCCAGCCAGAACGACGACCTGGGCACCTACGACCTTGTGCTGGGCTCCGGAGGCAATTACACCTTCGATGTGGCCGGCGGCACCACCGGTTTTCTCTGGATATCGCTGCAACCCCAGCAGCAATTCAGCGATACGGACACCATCTTCGTGTTCGGGCTTCCCGAGGTGGTCGTGAACCAGGACCTCATCAGCGGGGAACTCTGCGTACAGGACACGCTCCTTTCGAGCTACACCTGGTTCCTGGATGGCGATACGGTACCGGACGCCACGGGGCCCTGCGTGGTTCCGACCGGACCCGGACTCTGGTCGGCGGTGGGCACCAATGGCTTCGGCTGCACCGCCCAAAGCAACACCATCATCATTTGCCCCGAGATCGAGATCACGCGCAACGGGCCGGTTCTTTCCGTGGACAATGGGTTCAACGGCTATTTCTGGAGCTTTGGCGGAGCGGGCATCCCCGGGGGCGATGGGCCTTCCATTACGGCCACGGCCGATGGCACCTACACGGTGGTGGTGCAGGCCGACAACGACTGCGAGATCACGGCCACTTACACGTACAGCACAGTGGATATCGATGACCTGGAGGCCACGGGCGGTGGTATGCTGGTGTATCCCGTCCCCAATGATGGCGCGTTCACCGTGGAAGCAGCGGGGCTCGAAGGACCCATGGCCGGGCTGCGCATCGCCGACATGAGCGGCCGCATCGTTCACGAACGCCAGGAAACCGTTGCCCAAGGCCGTTTGCGCAGTGCTGTGCTGTTCGACGTGGCCCCGGGTCCTTATGTGGTGGAACTGCAGGCCGGTGGTCGGCGCTTCATGGAACGGATCATCGTGCAATAATCCGCACAGGGTTCGGTAGCCCCGGCAAGTTGCCCTTGGGAATGGAACGGCACGACATTGCGGACCTCGTCGCCGTAGCTTTGTTCTGCAACAACCAATGCGGCACGACCGTTGTTGGTCCAGCTTAGACCATGCGCTCCGATTACGACCTCCTTATCGCCAAGCTGGACGCGTTCATCCGCAAGTATTACAAGGACCGGCTCCTGAGGGGTGCCATATACAGCATCGGGTTGTTGGTCGGCGTGTTCCTGCTCGTGGCGGCACTGGAGTATTTGGGGCGGTTCGGCACCACGGCGAGGACCGTCCTCTTCTGGGGCGCCATCGGCACGATGGGCATCGTGATCGCTCGCTTCATCGCCATACCGCTCGTGAAGCTCTTCCACCTCGGCCCCGTCATTTCGCATACCGAAGCGGCACGCATCGTGGGCACCCACTTCGCGGAGGTGCAGGACAAACTGCTGAACACCCTGCAACTGCGGGGTCTGGCCGATAGCACCACCGAAGGGCGCGAATTGATCGAGGCCGCCATCGTGCAACGCAGTCATGAATTGGGGCCGGTACCGTTCAGCAACGCCATCGACCTGCGACGCAACACGCGCTACCTCCGCTATGCCCTGCCCCCGCTGGCCGTGCTGTTGGTGTTGCTCTTCGCAGCGCCCAGCCTCATCACCGGACCCACACAAAGGCTCATCCGCCATGGCAGCGAATTCATTCCGGAAGCCCCCTTCCGCTTCGTTGTGCTCAACGACGAACTCAGCGTGGCGGAGCAAAAGGACTTCGAGGTGTTGGTCGAACTGCAGGGCGATGTGGTGCCCCAGCAGGTGGAGCTTGAAGTCTCCGGCCAGCGCATTCCGCTGGTGAAGAAGGACGCTCGCCGCTTCGTCCACCGCTTCCGCAATGTGCAGGAAGCCCGGGTCTTCCATTTTACCGCGGAAGGCTTCCGTTCGGAGACCTATGAACTGCGCGTGGTACCCCATCCGATGTTGCTCGATTTCCGGCTGAACATCGCGTACCCGGCCTACCTGGCCATACCCTCCGCATCGGTCGACAATTCGGGGGACATCTCCGTGCCCGCAGGATCCCGCATCACCTGGGAATTGAACACGCGCAGCACCGACCGACTGGACCTGGTGTTCGACGATACCACCCTGGTGCTGATGCCCGCCGCGAAGTCCGCCACCGGCGAGGTGTTCCGCTCCACGCGGCGCTTCCTCGCCAGCCGCACCTATCGCATGTCCGCCTACCACGGCGAGCGCATGGCGGACGAGGCCTTGCAATACCGGGTGGAGGTCGTACCGGACCTTCACCCCGTGATCCAGGTAGAGACGCGCACGGACAGCACCGCCTTGAAGCGCCTCTTCTACCGTGGTGAGATCGGCGACGACCACGGCTTCAAGCGGCTGCTGTTCCACTACCGCTTCGCTGCCGGTGGCGACAGTGTCGCGGCAGAATTGCGGAGCGGCAGCGAGGAGTTGCGCATCGCTCCGAAGGAAACGCGGCAGGAGTTCTACCACAGTTGGGACCTGTATGGATTGACCATCCTTCCCGGCGACCGGCTCGAGTACTGGTTCGAAGTGTGGGACAACGATGGGGTGAACGGCAGCAAGAGCACCCGCAGCGCCG
>JBIIYD010000259.1:0-3858 GCA_044347005.1 Flavobacteriales bacterium
CCCTGGCTTTGGGGAGCGGGCAATAAGCCCCTGCCAGCGGAGGGGGACATGGTGGAGGATTTCCCATGGACCACGCCCAATCCAACAACCGGCGTCACCGACGGTTCACCACTGCCCTGTCCCACCGGTTTCCGTTGGCCCATGGAGCGGCCCATCCTGGCGGGGCATGGTGCGTCATCAGGCATACCCTTCGGCATGGCTTCGTGGGTAGGTGATGGGTCCGGGCACGCAACCACAGCAGTGATCAGCTTTGAATGCCCGGGCGCTGGACGCAAGCTCGCTGGCACACAGCCTGCTATTTCCATCCCAGGCATAGCTGTCAAGGTGGTTGATGCGCTGCTCCCTTGCCCTCCTGAATCTCTGTTCGTCCGCTCGTCCGATCCCCAGGTTCGGGATGTCCTGGTCCACGTTGATGGTGACGATGCCACCATCATAGTTACTGAGCAGGAATAGGTTGCCGGCCGGGTCGCAGACATGGGCGGAGATAGGTAGCAGCGCCGAGTACGCCAGAAGGAGGAGGATCCGGGAGACGGGGTGTTTATCAGCCCGAGGGTAGCTGTTGTTCGCGATCGGAGACCAATGGTTCTCAGCAAGCAGGCAGTTCGCCCTATCGCTCGGGCCGTACGAAGCGGCGTACCTCTTCCTCACTCGGATCGCCTAAGAGCAGTAGGTAGATGCCCGAAGGAAGATCGGCGGTCGGTATCCTACTGGGCCATTCAGCTGCCGATCACATCCGCACCAATTCCCACCACGCGAATCGCTCCATATGTACCAAAAAGGCGTCTTACTCAGCGGCGGTTCATATACACCATTACGTAGTACAGCAGCGTTCCGATGGAGCCGATGGCGGCCACCACGTACGTGCGTGCGGCCCATTTAAGCGCATCGGCGCTCAGGGCGTGCTCCGAGGTTGTCACAATGCCCTTGTTGCTCATCCACGCGAGTGCCCGGTGGCTTGCATCGTATTCAACTGGCAAGGTGACCAGGCTGAACAGCGTCGTCATGGCGAAGAGAACGATACCGATCAGGAGCAACTGTGGGAAGGTATTGATCATCAGGATGCCGCCGAGCAGGATCCATTGCATCCACTGGGACACGAAGCTCACCGCAGGCACCAGTTTACTGCGCATTTCCAACCACTTGTAGGCCGTGGCGTGCTGTACGGCATGTCCCACTTCATGCGCGGCCACCGCAGCGGCGGCGGCGTTACGGGCGTGATACACCGGCTCGCTCAGGTTAACCGTGCGGTTGGCGGGGTTGTAGTGGTCGGTAAGCTGGCCAGGCACGCTGATGACCTTCACATCGACGATGCCATGGTCGCGTAGCATCATCTCTGCTATTTCGCGCCCATTGAGGTTGCTGCGCAGTGGTGTCCTGGAGTACTCCTCGAACTTGTTCTTCAACTGTCGACCCACCAGCCAGCTGGCCAGCATGATGAGTCCCATGATCAGATATGCTCCGCCCATTGTTCGTGTTCTTTTACGTTGAACAGCGTTCAACAAACGGAGTTCCAGAGCTTCTGTTCGGACAGATCGGCAGGGGAGTAGAGGCGGGGCAAAAGTGTGAGGTGTGAACTGGGCGGTGTGAACTGTGAGGTACGTAACTAGGCTGCTACTTCACAGATCAGCTTTCACCCCTCACACCTCGTCCCCGCCTATTCACCAGCCGCTTCGGCCTTCTTGATCTCCTGGTCGAGGATCTCGTCCATGATCTTCAGCTCCTGTTCGCTCACCTTGGCATCGGTGCGGGCCTGTTTCTTCATGAAGCGGAACATGGCGTTCTTCTTGATCTCGTAGGCCACGTGCACCGTATAGTCCTTGGTGGTCTCGTTGAAATAGGTCTCCTCGCCGACCTTGCGCAGGTCGGCCAGTTCGGTGTTCATCACTTCGCGCACCAGGCTCTGGAACTTGTCGGCCACGTCGGCCGCGGTCGCGTTCTCGGTCTGGCCCAGATACTGGTCCGTAACGGCCCGCATGCTGGTGCCCACCTGGCTGGCCACCTGGCTGCGCGCCTCGCTATCGGCCTTGCCACGGGCAATGTTCTGCTTCACGCTTACCCCTTGTCCGGTGCCCCGGAACCAGGCTGCGTTGCTTTCGTACTTACCGCCGCTGAAGGGTTGTTTCACGCGGGTTCCGGCCGGGTTCGTGGTGCTTTTGCAGGCAGGGAGTGCAACGGCCAGCACAAGGGAAAGCATCAAAGGGATCCGCCAAAAGGGGGTGATGGACTTCATGGTAGGGTTCATGGTTGTGGTTGGGACAAAGAAAACACCGTGCCACCGTGGATGGTGACGAACAGTTGACCCCAGCGCGCGGAACTTCTCCAAGACGCCCGGCAAGTTGCCATCTTTCGGGCAAATTCACCAGCCATGAGAGCATTGAAGACCATATTGATCATCCTGGCAGCCCTGGTCGGGTTGCTGGTGGTGCTGGGCCTTGTAGGGCCCGCCAACTATCGCGTGGAACGGTCGACCGTTATTGCCGCGCCCCCCGAGGTCGTGTACGGCTACGTAAGCAAACTTTCCAGCATGAAGGAGTGGGGACCGTGGCAGGAGATGGACAAGGATCAGGTGCAATCGATCCAAGGCACCGATGGTACGGTAGGAGCAATATGGATGTGGGAAGGCGACACGGTGGGCAAAGGCATGCAGACCTTGACCAGCTTGGAACCGAACAAGAGCGTACGTGCCGAGCTGAAATTCGTGGAACCGATGGAGTCCGTGAGCACCGCCACCTACGACCTGGAGGTGGTGGGTGATAGCACCAGGATCACCTGGGGCATGGAAGGCAAGAACGGATTCATGGGCAGGATCATGGGCGTGTTCATGGACATGGACAAGATGCTCGGTCCGGACTTCGAAAAGGGACTTGCCACCCTGAAGGGCATGGCGGAGCAGGACCATGCGGAAGCACTTGCCGAACGACAGGCGAAAACAGTGGACGGCTTCGTGATCGAGACCGTCGAACGACCAGAGACCGTGTATGTGGGCAAACGTGCCAAGGTGAAATTCGCGGATATGTCCGCCTTCTACGGAAAGACGTACGCTGCGGCGGGTGAAGCGGTCGGCAAAGCCGGCCTCGAGATGGCCGGAGCACCGAGCGGCGTGTATTTCGAATGGGACGAAAAGAAGGGCGAGACGGACATGATGGCGGCGATGCCGGTGAAAGCTGGATCAGACTTGAAGGTCGAAGGAATGGATGTACACACGGTGCCGGCCTCGAAGATGCTCCACATTGCTTACAGCGGCGCCTATGAAGGCAGTGCGAAGGCCCACTATGCCATCGATGGGTACATCAGGACGAAAGGACTAACGCACTACGGGAACGTGGTGGAAGAGTACGTCATCGGTCCGGCCTCGGAGCCCGATACCGCCAAGTGGCTGACCAACATCTACTACATGATCAAGTGAGCCCGTGCTTCCCCGGAACAAAAAGCCCCGGCCCACACCGGGGCTTTTCCATGCGCGATCGTGCAGCGATGGTCGCCGACCGGTATGTCGCCAACGAACGATCCACCGATCTTCGTTGGCACGATGCTGAAGCTGAGCTACGCACCCTACAGGCTGTTGTTCCGGACGCCCTTCGGAACCGCCCACGGCATGCGCGACGGTACCGATGCCGTTTTCGTCCGGCTCCAGCAGGACGGTGTGTATGGGTATGGTGAAGCCACGATGCCGCCGTATGTGGACGAGGATCCGGAACGTGTCGTTCGGATGCTCCACGATCCGGACCTCGCGCTCGCACTTCGGTCCGGGACCGAGGCCCTCAGCACCTATCTGGAGCGTCCTTCCAGTGTTGCAGCGCCGGCCTTCCGGGCAGCATTAGTAGCATCATTTAAAGACTTGAATAATAAACTGTTAAG
>JBIIYD010000260.1:0-3847 GCA_044347005.1 Flavobacteriales bacterium
TCACGGACGTTACGCTGCAAGCCGGTGTCGGCAATGGGCTGAAGGCAACGTTCCAATCGGTGTGGATGGACGTTGACGTGGACGGTTGGCCGGACCTGTACATCATCAACGATTTTGCCGGGGCCAACGCACTGTACCGCAACAACGGCGACGGCACTTTTACCGATATGGCCTTGCAGCTGGGCCTTGCCGAAACGCAGGAACATTGCATGAGCATCTCGCTCTGCGATTTCGATGTGGACGGCGACCTGGACATCTTCATGACCAACACCGGGATCTTCCCGACCCAGAACAACGCGCGCTCGATGTTGATGGTGAACGATGGTGCCGGGGTGTTCACCGAATCGTCCACGCTCTACGGGTTGGATATTTTCGAGTGGGGCTGGGGTTCGTTGTGGGTGGACCACAACAACGACGGGTACCAGGACCTGTACATTGCCACGCACCGCGAACTGCAAGCGCCCGTGGCCAACTTGTTCTATCGCAATAGCGGTGGTACCTCGTTCTCTCCCGGGCCGGGTCTGTTCGGCGGGCCGCAGGTGGCGTCGAGCCACAGCGTTGCCCGCGGCGACATCAATGGCGACGGGTATGCCGACATCGTGGTGTGCAACCAAGCCCCTTTCCCGACCTACCTCTGGCAGAGCCAGGGCGGTTCGGCGCATCATGTGCGCATCGGGCTTACCGGCACGCTATCCAACAGGCAGGGCATCGGCAGCTGGATCAGGGTGTATGCCGGTGGCAAGCAGTACATCCACTACACGGTCTGCGGCGAGGATTATCTGGGGCAGAGCTCGCCGTACGTTCATTTCGGACTGGGTTCGGCCACGGTGGCCGATTCCGTCGAAGTGGAGTATTTGAGCGGGCATGTGGACCGCTACTATGCACTCGCCGTGGACAGCCTCTACCGCTTCACGGAAGGGGAGACCTTCGGTGTGAGCATTGCAGCCCCGAACGGCACTTCGGCCTGCGCGCCGAACACGGTGGTGTTGGACGCCGGGGAGCACCTGAGCTACCTCTGGAGTACGGGCCACACGGGGCGTTATTTGACAGTGACCGCTACCGGTACATACCAGGTGACCGTAGGAAGTTTGTTCGGTGTGGATGCCACCAGTGAACCCGTGCAGGTGCAACTCTTCCCGGCACCTTCCATAGTGGCCCAGCGATCGGATCCGTTGTGCGCCGGAGAGGCCAGTGGCAGCATCGTGCTGACCAACCTGTCCGGTGTGGGGACGGCGAGTGTGGCGTGGAGCAACGGTGCACAAGGACCATCGCCGAGCGCATTGACCGCCGGCGTTTACTTCTACGACTACGAGGATGTGAACGGGTGTACGGCATCGGGCTCGGTGGAATTGATGGACCCTGAAGCACTCTTCGTGCTCGTGAACACCACACCGGCCGATGATGGCGACAATGGCAGCATCTCCTGGACCATTTTCGGTGGTGCACCGCCGTACAGCGTAACGCTGAACGGCACACCGGTCGCGGGTAATGATTCCACCGGCCTTGCTGCCGGGAGTTACGTATGCGAAGTGACCGATGCCGCCGGCTGTGTGGAAACGGTGAACGCCACGGTGCAAGGCGGTGTCGGTATCGGCGACGTGGATGGGTCGAACGGTCTGAGCATCCATCCGAACCCAACGGATGCCGTGCTGTACATCCGCGCATCCCGGATCGTTCAAGAGTTGCGGTTATTCGACCTGAGCGGACGTGCGCTGGTCACCCGCCCGGTGGGTTCCACCGATGCTGTGCTGGACCTTGCAGCCTGGGCGCCGGGAGCGTATTTCGTGGAGTTGCGCTACACGGATGGTACCGTGCAACGTGCGCAGTTCGTGAAGGAGTAGGCAGGCCTTGCTTACGTTGGTCCCGGCATGCTGCGTTCGCGGATCCGCGGCCCGCTATCTTCACCGCCCATGAACACGCGCTCCGAACGCACACCCGGCCTGCTTCAGGCTTTGCTCCCCGTGGTGCTGCTGGTGGCCTTGTTGGCGGTCAATATGCTCGTTTTCGGGGATGCCGGGCTCGACGGCCCGAACCAGCTGGCACTGCTCTTTGCTGCGGCGGTGGCCATGATCATCGGCATGGTCAATGGCTTCGAGTACCATAAGCTGTTGGAGCACATCGTGCAAAGCATTTCAACGGCGCTTGGGGCGGTGTTGATCCTCCTGCTCATTGGCGCTTTGGCCGGTACCTGGCTCATCAGCGGCATCGTTCCGGCCATGATCCACCACGGGCTGTTGTTGTTGTCGCCGTCGGTTTTCCTGGTGGCGGCATGTGGTGTGTGTGCCGTGGTGTCGCTGGCCACGGGCAGTTCGTGGAGCACGGCCGCCACGGTGGGCATCGCGCTCATGGGCATCGGAAAGGCCATGGGTTTTCACGAAGGGCTGGTAGCGGGCGCCATCGTCAGCGGCGCCTATTTCGGGGACAAGCTGAGCCCCTTGAGCGACACCACCAACCTGGCCGCAGCGGTGGCCGGGGCGGATCTATTCGATCACATCCGCTACATGCTACAGACCACGGTCCCTTCCATGGTGATCGCCATGTTGCTCTTCCTTGTCATCGGCCTGGTGGGCGATGTCCAGGGCGATCTGTCGGGTGTGGACGAGTTGCACGCGGCCATCCTGGCCAAATTCAACATCGGTTGGTGGCTGTACCTGGTGCCCTTGGCGGTCATGGTCATGATCTGGCGCAAGGTGCCCGCGCTGCCGGCCTTGTTCGCCGGTGTGCTGTTGGGTGCTGCGTTCGCAGTGGTGTTCCAGCCCCAGTTGGTGGGCGAGCTTTCGACCGTTTCGGGCAGCAGTGCCGTGCAGGCCTTCGCGGTGGTCATGACGGCCATGGGCAACGGCGCCGAAGTGGTCACCGGAAATGCCCTGGTGGACGAATTGCTCAGGGCCGGTGGAATGGCGGGCATGCTCAAGACCATCTGGTTGATCCTCTGCGCAATGACCTTCGGCGGTGCCATGGAAGGTGCCGGACTGCTGCAACGCATTACCGCTGCCGTGCTGGGCGGGGTGCGTGGGCATGGCTCCCTGATCGCCACCACCACCGCCAGCTGCGTGTTCGTTAACGTGACGGCCTCGGACCAGTACCTGAGCATCGTGGTGCCCGGTCGCATGTATGCACCGGTATACAAGGACCGCGGTCTTGCTCCGAAGGTGCTGAGCCGGACCCTGGAGGACAGCGGTACCGTGACCAGCCCGCTGGTGCCGTGGAACACCTGCGGGGCCTATATGAGCAGCGTACTCGGTGTGGCCACCTCCGTCTACCTGCCGTTCTGCTTCTTCAACCTGCTGAGCCCCTTGATGACCATGCTGTACGGGGCCATGGGCTGGAAGGTGGCACGGGCGGGGAAATAGGAGGGTAAATAGACCTCTGTCATAATTCCTTTTCAACCGTGAATGGACGGGAATGGACGGAAATATGGCAGTTCCTATTCATGTCCATCCACGTCCGATACATATCGGACCGTTTCCGGTACCGTTCCGGTCACAGCGAATAGGCCCGCCACAAGTGGGTCCCTATTTTGGATAGAGTTCCAACGTAACCGCCGGGAGGAACGCGCCGTTGAACGGCACAATGAACCTCCGTGCACCGATCCTTCTGGTCATCCTACTTGCCTCGGCAACCCTGCTTTGGGCACAGGACGATGTAGCCCTGCTCCCATCGGACGAACACTACATGGTGGAAGCGGAGGTGAGCGACGAGTCCGCCGAGGTGATCGGTCTGAGGTGGTAGGGAGATTCAGGACAGGTGGCGATCAGTACATTTCTGAACGACACCATGAAAAAGACCTACCGCAAGCATAGCCCTGCCTTCAAGACGAAGGTGGTGCTGGAAGCGCTCAAGGAGC
>JBIIYD010000261.1:0-3833 GCA_044347005.1 Flavobacteriales bacterium
CACCTCGTCACCGGGCCCGATGCCGTACCAGCGCAGCACCAATTCACAGGCATTGGTCCAGCTGTTCAGGGCTATCACGCGCGGCACGCCACAGTAGTCGGCCAGCTTGCGCTCGAACTCCTTCGTGCGGGGTCCGGTGGTGATCCAACCGCTGCGTAGCGCCTCTTCCACGGCCTTCACGGTACGGTCATCGATGCGGGGCGGGCTGAACGGGATCATGGGTGGGCGAAGTTAGGAGGCCATGGTGCAAGGCCCCTCCGGTGAAGCAGTGGTATTATTGCGCTCCCATTGCCGAAGCAGCCCGGGTAGCCCAAGTCCATGAGCAAACACCGCATCGTCCTCGAGGCCGGTTCCGCGGACCGCCATTATTGGCGCGACCTGTGGAACTACCGCGGCTTGTTCGGCTTTTTGGCTTGGCGCGATATCCTGGTGCGCTACAAACAGACCGTGATCGGCATTGCATGGAGCGCGATCAGGCCGCTGCTCACACTGGGCATGATGGCCTTTCTCGGTTGGCTGTTCGAGAGCAAGGTGCCTGGCGACGTTCCCCGTTTGGTTCTGGTAGGTGCGGCCACCCTGCCCTGGACCTTCTTCAGCACCGCGTTCAGCGAATCGGCGAACAGTCTCATCGCCAACAGTAACCTGCTCACCAAGGTCTACTTCCCGCGCCTGATCGTGCCTGCCAGCACCATCATCGTCTGCCTCATCGACTTCCTCATCTCCTTCGTGATCCTGGTCGTCCTGATGGTCGTGTACAGCTACACGCCCGATATCAAGATCCTGCTTCTGCCGCTGTTCCTGCTGCTGGCCCTGGTCACGGCCCTCGGCAGCGGCTTGTTGATCGCAGCACTCAACGTGAAGTACCGCGACTTCCGCTACATCGTCCCATTCATCGTGCAGTTCGGTCTGTACATCTCGCCGGTAGCCTTTACGAGCGACGACATCCTGGGCAATGATCGGGTGCCTCAAGCCCTTCAGTTCATCTACGCCCTCAACCCCATGGTGGGTGTTATTGACGGTTTCCGGTGGTGTATCCTGGGTGGCGATGCCGTCCTGCACCTTCCCGCCTTCGGACTATCCATTGCCATCAGCCTGCTGCTTCTGGTGTTGGGCATCCGTTACTTCCGCAGCACCGAACGCGGTTTCGCCGATGTGATCTGAGCCATGGCGACACCCATCATCCACGTCGAGCACCTGAGCAAGCGCTACGTCCTGCGACAGCAGCAAGCCCAGCGTTATACCGCGTTGCGCGATGTGCTCGCCGACAAGGCGAAGTCCATGTTCGGCGCTGGTGCAACGCGAATGGTGAAGGAGGAATTCCTGGCGCTGAACGATGTGAACTTCACCGTGAACGCTGGCGACCGGGTGGGGATCATCGGCCGCAACGGCGCGGGTAAGAGCACTTTGCTGAAGGTCCTGAGCCGCATCACGGCACCAAGTTCGGGCCGCATCACGCTCGATGGACGGGTGGCCAGTTTGTTGGAAGTTGGGACCGGGTTCCATCCCGAACTCACCGGCCGTGAGAACATCTACCTGAACGGCGCCATCCTGGGCATGAGCCGCAACGAGATCCGCGCGCGGTTCGACGAGATCGTGGCCTTCGCCGAGGTGGAGAAGTTCCTGGACACGCCCGTGAAGCGCTACAGCAGTGGCATGTACGTGCGTCTGGCCTTCGCGGTGGCGGCACACCTGGAACCCGAGATCCTGATCGTGGACGAGGTGCTCGCGGTGGGCGATGCGGAATTCCAGAAGAAGTGCCTGGGCAAGATGAAGGACATCAGCACCAGCCACGGTCGTACGATCCTGTTCGTGAGCCACAACATGGGCGCCATCCGAAGCTTCTGCGATCGCTGCATCTACCTGGAAAAGGGCGAAGTGAAGGCCGACGACCGCACCGATGCCGTGCTGCCGATGTACTTCGGCCTGGGCAACACCACCGAACTGGAAGGTTTCTCCATCACCGCGGTTCCTGCCGACCCTTCGGGAGAATGGTCCACAGGCACCGCGCTCGACATCGATATCCGTTGGGACAAGGGCCGCTACGCACCGGGATGGCATGCCGATATCGCCTGCTACACCCTCGAAGGGGAGAAACTCTTCGCCCTGCAAAGCCATACCCTGCCGGGATTCAGTTCCGCGGACCCCGGGGCAAGCGGCATACGCTTCAGCGTGATCAATCCGGGCCTGGTGGACCGCGACATACGACTGGACGTCGGCGTGCGGCCCAGCGAGCACCAACCCTACAACGTGGTCATCGAGAACGCCCTGCTCCTGAGCCCGAGCGTGAAGCTGATCGAGCACAACCGGGTTCCCGATGTACTCCTCGTACCACGTACCACATGCCAGCCACTGATCGGATAGCCACGGACACCCTGGTGGACCAGAGCTACTGGAACCGGAGCTATGAGGCCATGCGCCCCACGATCGCCGGTGCCGACGACCGCGTGCGGCAATGGATCGAAGCACACGTGCCCCGCGCGAAGGACGAGCAGCACTGCCTGGAGGTGGGCTGTTTCCCAGGTCGCTACCTCGGCGTACTGGGGCAGATGGGCTATGTAGTGCACGGTGTGGACCTCACTCCAGCCGTTGCCCGCATGAAGCCCGCCTTCGACGCCGAAGGATTGCGCACCGGGGAGTTCAAGGAGGCCGATTTCCTCAGCTACGCGCCCGACCGGAAGTACGATATCGTCTGCTCCTTCGGCTTCATCGAACACTTCACCAATTGGCCCGATGTGCTCCGCAAGCATGCCGAACTGGTGCGGCCCGGCGGCCTATTGGTGATCGAAACACCGAATTTCCGGGGCACGGTGCAGCACATCTTGCACCGTTGGCTGGACCATGAGAACTACCTGCGGCACCACATCGCGGCCATGGAACCTGCGGCATGGGCTGCACTGCTGCAGCGCGAAGGGTTCGTGATCCAGCAAAGCGGTTGGTTCGGTCATTTCGAGTTCTGGCATGACACCAGCAACCACGGCCTCCTGCACCGGCTGGGCTTCCGTGTGCTGCGGTCCCTTACGCCATGGCTCAAGCGGCGCCCCGAGGGAGGGCCATCGCTTTCACCCTACTGCGGTCTTATCGCGCGCAAAGCCTGAAGCCGATGGACAACGCGCAGACCCTGCAACTCGTGGTATCGCGCCTCGCGGGCGGGCTGGGCAACCAGCTGTTCCAGTACGCCGCAGGCCACGCGCTGGCCAGGCGTCTGGGTGTTCCACTGCAACTGGACCGCAGTGCATTGGAAGTGCGTTCCGGGTTCCCGAACGAGACCCCGCGATCGTATGCGCTCGACGCGTTCGAGCTGGAGGTTGCATCCGCGGACCGTTCCACGATCGATGCGCTTTCCCTACAACGACACGGGCTCATCTCGAGCGTGCTGACGCGCATCGGGTTCGGAACAAGACCGCATGTGCTAGCCGAACAAGGCAAGGACTTCGATCCTCGATCCCTCAAGGTGAAAGCCCCCGTGCTTTTGATCGGGCATTGGCAGAACGAGCGCTACTTCGCGAGCGTAGCCCAGGAACTGCGGGATCGGCTCCTTGTCCCGAGGCATGCGCCATCGGAACGCAACCGTGCTTTGGCCGCACAATGCAAGGAGACCATCACAGCCAGCATCCACGTCCGACGCGGTGACTACGTGCACAACAGCAAGGCCGCGGCCTACCATGGCGTGCTCCCGATGGAGTATTTCCAAGCCGCTGCGAACGAACTCATCCAACATCATGGCGTGCAGCACTTCATGCTCTTCTCCGATGATCCGGAATGGGTGAAGGACAATTTGCAACTGCCCTGCCCCAGCACCATGGTGGACCACAATACCGGTGACGAAAGCCATT
>JBIIYD010000262.1:0-3832 GCA_044347005.1 Flavobacteriales bacterium
AGGAAGCGTCACGTTGACAAGTACGCCCGAAGTCCAATTGTCCGCCAATAAGATCGATGTCGCTCCAGCAACATCAGTCCATATACCTGCAACCCCGACCCTATACTGTAGCTTGAAATTCCGTGGGCCCGTATTTGAACTCCTTTGCTTAGAGGAAACCGCCAAATTGATATAACCAGTAGTGTTCAACTGTATCTGCCACGCCTTAGTGTTCGAACCCGAATCCCATCCACTACATCGAGCCCCCAGTCCCGTGGCACCAGCAGCACCAAAATTCAATGCACTTGTGCCACCCGCTGAGCTTATCGTAATACCAGCATTCAGAGGAATACTCTGGTCGACGAATTCATTATTCGTAGGCAAATTAAAATCCCACCCGGCCAGCACCAATTGCGCATGCCCATCCCCTGCCAGGACCAAGGCGAGCACTAACAGCACGGCTTTCAACGCCGAGGATGCGCTTCCGGCGACAGTGGATCCATTTACCAGGCATTGCTGACGGGCCACGGGTCCCATGTTAGCTGGTTCGCAACTGATCATATGCACCGGATTCGCGTACTTGTCCCAACGTACAAATATAGGTGGGTAACGGCTCGGTCAGCCACCCTCATTTTGGACCGATCAGATGAACAAGCACGGCCCCCGAACGTTCGGGCTGCTGGAGCCTTCGTTGCTTGCTCTCGAGTGGTTACCTTTGCCCAACATTCTTGTTTAGACCCATTCTAAATAAGCCGAATGAACCATGATCAAAGTCTCTGAGAACGCCAAGTCCGAGGTGACCAAGCTCCTCGGTATGGAAGGCCGCGGGCCGGACCACTTCGTGCGCGTAGGCGTGAAGGGCGGCGGTTGCAGCGGCCTGATGTACGACCTCGACTTCGACAACGAAATGAAGGACGGTGACAAGGTCTTCGAGGACAACGGCGTGAAGGTGGTGGTGGACAAGAAGAGCCTTCTCTACCTGCTCGGCACCACGCTGGATTTCAGCGGCGGCCTCAACGGCAAAGGCTTCCAATTCGTGAACCCCAACGCCAACCGGACCTGTGGGTGCGGGGAAAGCTTCTCGATATGAATGGATACAGTGGTGAGAATGGTGAAAATGGTGAGAAAGTGAAATGCCCCTGAACGAAACCGGCAACCCGTAGTCCCACTTTCTCACCTCCCTCACCACCCTCACCATTCTCACCCGCATTCCAATGGCACAGGACACCGACGACATCCTCCGCGAGGTCACCGAGAAGGAGTACGCCTACGGCTTCGTGACCGACATCGAGAGCGAGAAGGCCGCGAAGGGCTTGAACGAGGACATCGTGCGCTTCATCAGCGCGAAGAAGAACGAGCCCGAGTGGATGCTGGAGTGGCGCCTCGAAGCCTACCGCCTGTGGCTGAAGATGGAGGAGCCGCACTGGGCGCATGTCCACTACCCAAAGATCGACTACCAGAACGCCTACTACTACAGCGCGCCGAAGAAGAAGCCCACGCTCAACAGCCTCGACGAGGCCGATCCCGAGCTGGTGAAGACCTTCGAGAAGCTGGGCATTTCGCTGGAAGAGCAGAAGCGCTTGGTGGGCGTGGCGGTGGACGTGGTGTTCGACAGCGTGAGCGTGAAGACCACGTTCCAAGCGGCACTGAAGGAGAAGGGGATCATCTTCATGAGCTTCAGCGAAGCGGTGCATGAGCATCCCGACCTGATCAAGACGTACCTCGGCAGCGTGGTGCCGCGCACGGACAATTACTTCGCCGCGCTCAACAGCGCCGTGTTCAGCGACGGCAGTTTCTGCTACATCCCGCCGGGCGTGCGCTGCCCCATGGAGCTCAGCACCTACTTCCGCATAAACGAGGCCATGACCGGCCAGTTCGAGCGCACGCTGCTGATCGCCGATGAAGGCGCCTACGTGAGCTACCTCGAAGGCTGCACCGCTCCCATCCGCGATGAGCACCAGCTGCACGCCGCAGTGGTGGAACTAGTGGCGCTGAAGGACGCCGAGATCAAGTACAGCACCGTCCAGAACTGGTACCCCGGCGACAAGGAGGGCAAGGGCGGCATCTACAACTTCGTCACCAAGCGCGGAATCTGCCTGGGCGATCGCAGCAAGATCAGCTGGACGCAGGTGGAGACCGGCAGCGCCATCACGTGGAAGTATCCGAGCTGCATCCTGAAAGGCGACAACAGCATCGGCGAGTTCTACAGTGTGGCGGTGACCAACAACCGCCAGCAGGCCGACACCGGCACCAAGATGGTCCACATCGGCAAGGGCACGAAGAGCACCATCGTGAGCAAGGGCATCAGCGCGGGCCTCAGCAACAACAGCTACCGCGGCCTGGTGAAGATCGGCAAGGGCGCGAAGGGTGCGCGCAACTTCAGCCAATGCGATTCGCTGCTGCTGGGCGACCGCTGCGGCGCGCACACCTTCCCCTACATCGAGAGCGAGAACCCGACCGCGATGGTGGAACACGAGGCCACCACGAGCAAGATCGGCGAGGACCAGATCTTCTACCTCAACCAGCGGGGCATCGAAACGGAGAAGGCCGTGAGCCTGATCGTGAACGGCTACTGCAAGGAGGTGCTGAACCAGTTGCCGATGGAGTTCGCGGTGGAAGCTCAGAAGTTGTTGGCGGTAAGTCTGGAAGGATCTGTTGGATAAGAGTTGAAGAGTTACGTGTTGACGGGTTACGTGTTACGAGTTGCTGAACCTGAACCACCTGAGCAATGCCTACCATCAAGCAGTTCGAGGACTTGGATACTTGGAAGGATGCCCGTGTCTTGAACAAGAAGATCTACACGATCACTCGCCGCAAAGTGTTCACGGAAGACCCCGATCTACGTCGTCAGATCCGCAGAGCATCGGTATCGGTCATGTCCAACATCGCCGAAGGCTTCGAGCGGAACAACAACAACTTCTTCATCAACTTCCTCACCATCGCTAAAGGCTCCATAGGTGAAGTTCGCTCCCAGCTCTATTGCTGTCTTGATGGCGAGTTCATCACTGAGCAAGAGTTCGAACCACTGAAGGAAGAGGCCCGGGTACTGGGCGAAAGGATCGGAAAGTTCATCACCTACCTCGAAGGCTACCAAAGCCAACCGGGGAACAAGAGTCGCACCACCGTCGCGGGCCGAACACGCAACACTAAGCCCGCCAACCCGTAACGCATTTTGCATTCAATGCTCAGGTTCATGGATCCTACAAGCTACCCAAGTGGCAAAACCGTGGAGGACCGAACCCGCAACCCGCAACCCGTCAACCCGTAACGCATTTTGCATTCAATGCTGAACATCGAAAACCTCCACGCCAACATCGAAGGCAAGGAGATCCTGAAAGGACTAAGCCTCGAAGTGAGGGCTGGTGAAGTCCACGCCATTATGGGACCTAATGGTTCTGGAAAGAGCACCTTGGCGAACGTTCTCGCTGGACGGGATGAATATGAGGTGACCGAAGGCACGGTGACCTACCAAGGCGCCGACCTGCTCGAACTATCTCCGGAGGAACGCGCCTGGAAAGGCATCTTCCTCGCCTTCCAATACCCGGTGGAGATCCCCGGCGTGAGCAACATGAACTTCCTGCGCACGGCACTGAACGAGACGCGCAAGGCCAACGGTCTCGCGGAGCTCGGAGGCAAGGATTTCCTGACGCTCGTCCGCGAACGCGCCAAGCTGGTGGAGATGGACGCCGACCTGATGAACCGCAACCTGAACGTGGGCTTCAGCGGCGGCGAGAAGAAGCGCAACGAGATCTTCCAGATGGCGATGCTCGAACCCAAGCTCGGCATCCTCGACGAGACCGACAGCGGCCTGGACATCGACGCGCTGCGCATCGTGGCCGGCGGCGTGAACAAG
>JBIIYD010000058.1:0-12769 GCA_044347005.1 Flavobacteriales bacterium
ACCAGCTGATGACCAAGTACGGCCTGGACACCCCGCACATCGTGGCTGCCGCCAAGCGCGTGCTGGCCAGGAAGTAGCAACCGGTACGCGGGGAGCCGCATGAGCGATCTCTCCGATACCGAGTTGTTGGACCTCTTCCGCAAGGAGGCGACCAAACACTACGCCTTCAACCTGCTTGTAAGGCAGTACCAACAGCCGCTGTACCGGTCCGTGCGCCGCATGGTAACGGACCATGCGGAGACACAGGACATCCTCCAGAACGTATTCCTCAAGGCGTGGAACGGACTCGACGGATTCAGGGCCGACTCCAAGCTCTACAGCTGGCTGTACCGCATTGCGCACAACGAAGCCTTGAACCACTTAAGGAGCCTCCGTCGTGGGCTCTTCGTAAGTCAGGACGCGGTGGTGGAACAGCTCACCTCGACCCTCGACGAAAAGGAACACTTCACGGGCGACGAGATCCAACGACGTCTTCAAAGGGCCATTATGCGCCTGCCGGACAAACAACGGGCGGTGTTCAACATGAAATACTTCGACGAACTGAAGTACGAGGAAATGAGCAGCATCACCGGCACCAGCGTGGGCGCCCTCAAGAGCAGCTACCACATCGCCGTTAAAAAGATCGAAGAATGGGTGGTGGCGGATCAAACCACCACGCAGCAGTGATGTCGTAATTAACGAACGACCATGGAACACAGGCACGATACGGACGACCATCGCGAAACACCTTTCCTACGCGACCTGAAAGGCCGGGACCCGTTCGTGGTACCCGAAGGGTTCTTCGAACGATTCCCGTTAGAGGTGCAGGAACACATCGCGGCCCGATCCGGATCCCGGCACCGCTTCGCCCGATCCTTCCAAGGACCGCTGTTCCGCTGGTCCCTGGCCGGAGGTGCCATCGCCGTGCTTGCCGTTGTGCTGGTGACCATGCTCGCGCGGGAACAGGACGATGTGCAGGAATTCCCGGCCGTGGTCCTGAACGTGGAGCCCGATGAGATCGAGTTGGACGCCTGGGACGACACGGACCTCCTGACGACCATGGCCGACGAGCCGGCCCTCGTCGCCAGCGTAGGCCAGGAACTTGATACCGACCTCCTCTTGCACTACCTGGAGAATGAAGTAATTCCCCTTGATCTGCTTAGCGAAGAACTATGAACTACCGGACCACCCTACTCGCAGTTCTCTTCACAGCGCTCACGCCTGCACCGGTCCTGTTCGCCCAAGGGGACGAACCAGCGCCCCCGAGCGAAGAACGCCTTCAGGAGATCAAGGCCCAGAAAACGGCTTACCTCACCACCAAACTGGGACTGAGCCCCGAGGAGGCGCAACGCTTCTGGCCGGTGTACAACGAGTACGACGATGCCCGCGAAAAGCTGCGTCGTGAGCTACACAACGTGATGCGCACCAGCCGAAAGGAAGGGCCCTCCATGACCGAAGAACAAGCTGAACAGGCACTGGCTAAAGGCCTGGTGTTGCGGCAACAGGAACTGGACCTGGAGCGCAACTACAAGGACCGCTTCGTCAAGTCGGTGGGCGCCGTGAAGACCCTGGCCTTGCACAAGGCCGAACGGGACTTCCAGCGGCAGGTACTGCGCCAATACAAGGAGCGCATGGAAGGTAAGCCGGTACCTCCACCCGGTCGCCCGTAGCCGGGCGAGTGCGATCTTCGCACCCACCGCATGGACGACCTGACCACCGCATTCCACGAGCACCTGGCCGCCACCAGCCCCTATCCGCTGGCGCTGGACATCGTGCATGCGGAAGGGTGCTGGCTCACGGACCGTGCCGGCATGCGCTACCTGGACCTTGTGGCGGGCCTGGCGGTGAACAATGTGGGGCACCGACATCCGCGTGTGGTACAGGCCATCAAGGACCAATGTGATCGCTTCCTGCACGTGATCCCGTACGGCGAATTCGTGCAGGAGCCCCAGGTACGTTTTGCACAACGCCTAACTGCATTGTTGCCCGACAGCCTGAAAAGTGTCTACTTCGTGAACAGCGGGACCGAAGGGATCGAGGGTGCGCTGAAACTCGCCAAGCGGGTCACCGGCCGCACGCGGTTGGTGGGCTGCCGAAAAAGCTACCACGGCAGCACGCACGGATCGCTGAGCCTGACGGACAATGCCAACAAACGCTACCGCAACCTTCCGCTTCTGCCCGATGTCCTGCACATCGACTTCAACAGCATCGATGATCTGCTGACCATCGATGAGGAGGTAGCCGCCGTGGTGGTCGAACCCATCCAGGGCGACGCTGGGGTGCGTATTCCCGACCAGGAATGGATGACCGCATTGAGGACACGTTGCACCGAGGTTGGAGCACAGTTGGTGTTCGATGAGGTACAGACCGGATTCGGCCGCACCGGGGCACGTTTCGCATTCGAACATTCCGGGGTGGTGCCCGACATCCTCGTTCTGGGCAAGGCGCTGGGAGGAGGCCTGCCGATGGGCGCTTTCATCAGCTCAAGGCCAAACATGGCATTGCTGTCCCATGACCCGGTGCTGGGTCACATCACCACGTTCGGTGGACATCCCCTACCCTGTGTGGCAGGGCATGCCGCCTTGGGGGTGTTGGAGGAAGAGGGCCTGGCCCATCATGCCGAGGCCATGGGCCGACTTTTCAAGGTACTGCTGATACACCCCATGATCCGCGAGGTGCGTGGCCAGGGGCTTATGCTCGCCGTGGAACTCGATGATCCCGACCGGGTGCAACGGGTGGTACACGGCTGCTTGGAAGAAGGAGTCCTTGGCTTCTGGTTCCTGTCCTGTCCCTCCGCGTTCCGGATCGCTCCGCCGCTGATCATTACCGAACAGGAGGTGCGACAAGCCTGCGCCATCATCCTTGCTGAACTGGGACGGCTGAATTGAACCGATGGCCAGCACAACGCTTGCTCTACGGATCAGAGGACCCCATACGCGCTACGCTGGCGGGGCATGGGCCGAACAGAACCCTGCCGACCGTTGTTCGCATCAACACACCCGTTCCCTTGATCCGCAGTGTAATTCATGGAACCCGGCGAACTCTTGAACTTCGCCGATCCTTATCTTAGGCCCTCGGTAATCAACGCAACCCCTCACTGTTCACTTTGGACACCATGAAAAACCTTCTACTCGGTCTTGCCGCACTGTCGCTTACCGGCTCGGCCTTTGCGCAGGAAGTCCCCCACGTATGTGGCACGGACCTCGTTCGCCGCCGGCTGATCGCCGAAGACCCCGCCTATCTGGAGCGCGAGGCGAACTACGAAGCGGAGATCCGCCGCATCATTGCCGAACGCGCCGAAATGCGCGATGATGACCTGGTGTTGAGGATCCCGATCGTGTTCCACATCCTGCACCAGAAAGGCACCGAGAACATCAGCGATGCCCAGATCCTGGACCAGGTCGCCGTATTGAACCGCGACTGGCGCAAGTTGAACACGGACCAGAACCTGGTGATCCCCGAATTCCAGTCGCTGATCGGTGACATGAAGATCGAGTTCGTATTGCCTACCAAGGACCCCTTCGGAAACTGCCACAACGGTATCGACCGGATCCAGTCCGTTGGAACCTTCGTGGGCGATGACCGCTTCAAGCGGAACCAGTGGCCCCGCGACCGCTATTTCAACGTGTGGATCGCCAAACAAATGCGCGATGGCGTAGCAGGTTATGCCTACTACCCGGATGCCACCACCGGTTTCCTGCAGATCTTCGATGGCGTGATGCAGCTTGCCAACTACACCGGGAGTATCGGTATAAGCAATCCCAATAACTCCCGTACTCTGACCCACGAAGCAGGCCATTGGTTGAACCTTGCCCACCCTTGGGGCAACACCAACGACCCCGGTGTGGTATGTGGCGACGATGGCGTACTGGACACGCCGATCACCAAAGGCTGGAATTTCTGCCCGTCATCCGCGGCTTCCGCAGTGTGCGACCCGGCGATCAAGGAGAACTACCAGAACTACATGGATTACTCGTATTGCTCATACATGTTCACTGCTGGTCAGGTAGAGCGTTCACGTGCCGCGGCCTTCGCCACCACCGGTGAGCGCAGCAACCTCTGGACCGAGAGCAATCTCACCCTTACAGGCATTGCCCCCGGCAGCGAAGTGAGCTGTGCCCCCGAGGCCGATTTCTACGCCGTGGTCGGAACCAACCTGAATACGCCGAACGTGCCGTTCAACGCGATGTCCTGCACTGGCACGAACGTGCGTTTCATGGACAACTCCAGCCGGGCCTTCGCCACCAGCTGGTCATGGACCTTCCAAGACGGCACGCCTTCCACCTCCACGGACCGCAACCCTACGGTAACGTTCAACTCACCCGGCTACAAGCGCGTGACCTTCACGGCTACCAACGCTCAAGGTTCCACCACCAAGTCCGATGACTACGCGGTGTTGATTTCCGATCAGAGCGTTTCCTGGACGGCACCCTACTCGGAGAGCTTCGAAACGAACAGCGGTATCTGGCCCTATGTCGCGGACAACCACGACCTGAACTTCACCAACTGGCAACTGTATACCGGCGCCGGTACCACGGGCAACAAATGCGCCCGCTTGAACAGCGGCGAGCGCAACCCGTTCAACATCATCAACCCGGACAACGACAAGGACATCGACGACATGGTATCGCCCAACCTGAACCTTTCCGGACTGTCCTCGGCTACCCTTTCGTTCTTCTACTCCTACTCCACGCAGACCTCCGACCTGGCCAATGTCCTGGAGAAACTGGAGATCTTCTCCTCCACCGATTGCGGTCGCACCTGGCAGACAAGGACCACCATCGCAGGCCAGCAGTTGGTCACCAATGGATCGGCTACAGGCCCAGGCAGCTGGGTGGCACGCAACGTAACTTTGCCCCAAAGCGTGCTCGCCAACAATGTGCGCTTCCGCTTCCGTTTCACCTCCAGCGAATTCAGCGGTGACCTCTTCATCGACGACATCCAGATCGGAGCACCCGTGGGCATCGAAGGTGTTGCCGGTGATGCGCTCCTGAACGTGTTCCCCAACCCGTCGAACGACCTGTTCAACATCCAGGTGGCCGGTATGGACCGCTACACCACGGAGCTCATCCTCCAGGACCTGCGTGGTGCTGTGGTGTACAGCAACATCGTGGCTCCAACGGGCGGCAACGGGATCGAGTTGAGCAGCCGCACCTTGGGTCTTGCCGAAGGCATGTACGTGTTGCGTGTTTCCAACGAGTTGGGCAACAGCGCCCAGAAGCTCGTGGTGGGACGCTAGGGTTACCGCTCTTTCAAAAAAGCCCTCCTGCCTGTGCAGGGGGGCTTTTTCGTGCCCTGCACTCGGCTCAGTAGGTACCGGCTGCAAGCATGACCAGCGTACATCCCCTGACCACTTCAATGCCCCTGGCGGCCGCCTCGGCTTCGAAGGACGGGTGCTCCGTTCCCGGATTGAAGATGATGCGTTCAGGGGCCAGGCCCAGGATCACCTTCGTCCACGGCATCTGGTTCACCGGGTTCAGGTACAGGGTCACCGTATGCACCCTTGTCGCATCGGGCATCTCTTGTACGATGGGCACCTTTCCGATGGCTCCCGGACGAAGCCCCAGGGCGATCACCGGATATCCATGCGCCACCAAGCGTGTTACCGCCAGGTAGGAGTATCGGTCGGCATGCGGACTTGCGCCCAGCACCAAGGTCGTCCTGTTCTTCATCGGGACACAAAGTTCGGCACGGTATGCACATCGTGTTGTGGAAGCCCGGATCCGAGTTAACACCCCGTTCACGACCCGGCAATGCACCTCCTGGACCTTTGTCATCCGTAACAGAACCCCCAACGAACGCGGTACGGCCATGAAACGCGAACTCGACATCCTGGTGCTATCCGACCTGCACTTGGGCACGTACGGATGCCGTGCCCGTGAACTGAGCGCCTATCTCCGCAGCGTGAAACCGCGCATGGTGGTGCTCAATGGCGACATCATCGACATCTGGCAGTTCAAGAAGAACTACTTCCCGAAGAGCCACATGCAGGTGCTGAAGCGGCTGCTCAAACTGGCCGCCAAGGTGCCGGTGTACTACATCACCGGCAACCACGACGAGGCTCTTCGGAGGTACAGTCCGGCGAGCCTGGGCAACCTACAATTGGTGGACAAGCTGATCCTGACGATCGATGGCCAGCGCTACTGGTTCTTCCACGGCGACATCTTCGATGCCAGCATGAAGCACGCCAAGTGGCTCGCGAAGCTGGGAGGCTTCGGGTACGACCTGCTGATCCGGATCAACAATGCGGTCAACTGGTTCCTGGAACGCACCGGCAGGCCGCGCATGAGCTTCAGCAAACGCATCAAACAAAGCGTGAAGCGAGCGGTGGCCTACATCGGAGACTTCGAAGAGACCGCAGCGAGCATTGCGGTTCACGAAGGCTTCGACCATGTGGTTTGCGGCCACATCCACCAACCGCAGATGCGTGCCGTGACGACACCCAAAGGCACGGTGAACTACATGAATTCCGGGGATTGGATCGAACACATGAGCGCCTTGGAATTCAGTGGCGGCCGTTGGGAACTCTACCTGCACGGTGCAGGTGAAGTGCCGATCAAGAAGAAGGCCGAACCAGCAAAGTCCACGTCCATCGAGGAACTGATGGGCATGGTCCTCAGCACTTAGCCGCAGAGCCCCTTCGAGACCCGATACGATCGGATCGGCCGAGGTTCGGGGGCACCAGAGCCGTCGCACTATTCCTCCCCCATCCCTTTCCGGAGGTCCTCCACCGTGCTTTCCGGAAGGCGCTCAAGGTCCAGCACGATCAGCGCATCCAATGCGTCGTTGAACTTGGGGTCACGGTTGAAGCCGATCACTTCGGCGTTCAGCAGGAGGTACTTCTTCAAGAGCACCGGCATGGCCGACTCGTTGGGGTCCACCTCGGCGATCAGCCGGTCCATTTTCTTCAGGTCCGCGTTGGAAGCCTGTACCAAGGCTTCGCTATCGGCCTTGTCCGGCCTGATGCGGAACCGGTTCCTCGGGCGGACGGACGCGGCCAGCCGCTCGTTGAAGTGATGCTGGCGCACGAATTCCGTGATCAGGGTACGCGCGAACCTGCTGTACGAACTGCTGATGCTCACCGGTCCGATGAGGTAGCGCATGTCCGGGTTGGCCGTTACGTGCATCAGAAGGCCGCGCAGTAGCATGAACAAGGGTAGGCGATGGCGCTGGTAATCCGGCGCCACGAAGGAACGTCCCAGTTCGAAGGAGCGGCGCAGCACACGGTCCATGCTGCGGTCCATGCGGAACAGCGTGTGCAGGTAGAAGCCCCGCCTGCCGTAGCGATGCATGATGCGCCGGCCATCGCCGATGCGGTATGCGCCGACGATCCGTTTGCGTTCACGGTCCCACAGGAACAAGTGGTCGTAGTAGATGTCGAACTCGTCCAGGTCGATCGCTTTGTTGGTGCCTTCGCCCACGGACCGGAACGTAAGCTCGCGCAGGCGGCCGATCTCGCGTAACACGTGCGGGATGCGGGAACTGGATGCCAGGTACAGGTCGAATTCGGCCCGGCTGTTGATCTTCAGGTCCGTAAGTCCTTCCACCTCCTGTTCCAGCAAGGCGGGTGGCAATGCCTCCGTCACCTCCTTGGGTCTGCGGGGGAAGCGCAAGGGGTTGAAGAATTCCCGTTTCACCTGTAGGCCACTGCCAAGGGCATAGGTGCGTGCACGAAGGAAGCGCGCCAATTGCTCGGTGGACCCGAACGCGGCGATCTCCTTGGCCGGAATGGGTTTTCCGATGCGCATCCGGACCGAACGACCGCGCATGCGCATCATCTCCGTCGGCAAGGCAAGCGTCCTCAGGTCGGGATGGATCATGCCCAACAACTGGAAGACCATGCTGTTGGCACCATCGAACCAGACAGGGACAACGGGCACGTTCAAGTGCTGAGTGAGCTTGATGGCGGGTATTTTCCAGCGCGGGTCCGAAACCGCCTTCACATCCGTATGCCAACTACTGACCTCGCCGGCCGGGAACACGGCCAGCGCGCCGCCTTCGTTGACATGGGCCATGGCCTGGCGCATGCCTTGAAAGCTGCTGCGCGCGGTGAGCTGCTCGAAGGGATTGACCCCGATGATGCGGTCCTTCAGCGGCTCCAATTGTTGGAGGAGGAAGTTCGCCATCACCTTCAGGTCCGGGCGGGCCTTGCCAAGGACCTGCAACAGGGCGAGACCGTCGATGGCGCCATACGGGTGGTTGGCAACGAAGACAAGACCTCCCGTGCCGGGCACTTGGGCCAGATCCTCCTCGGAAACATCGAGCGTAAGGTCCAGGTTCTCGAAAACGGCTTCAGCGAAAGCCAGGTCCTTCAAATGCTGGATGTCGCTGTAGAACCGGTCGAGGCGTTTAAGACCGCTCACCTCTGTCAGCAACGTGATACGCGGGTCGCCCGGGCGCATGTGGCTGGCCTTGGCCAACTCTGCTGGATCAACGAGGCGCTTCATCGGTAGCCCGACAAAGATATCCGGGCACCGTATCAGACCCAGGGGCTATCGCGTCTTCTTTCGACCGCAAATAGATGGACATGCTCTGCGACCCCTCCGGGTCGAATGCGGGATCATGCTGTTGAATGCTCTTTCTGTGGCCCCTCTGGGGTCATGAGGTATGGATCATCCCTGACCCCAGAGGGGTCACAGAGCTTAGAATAGTTACACTGACCAAGGTCTTCGACCCCAGAGGGGTCGCAGAGAATGAAGACGCGATAGCCCTGTCCCGCTCTTACGAGAACCGGATCGCCTTCGCCGGGGCGATGCGCGTGACCAAGGTGCTGGGCAGCAGCAGGGCCACCAGGCACACCACCAGGGTACCCAAGTTCAACAGCACGATGGGCCAGAGCTCGATGGCCACCGGCACTGCGTCCACGTAGTAGCTCTCCACTGGCAGGGTCACCAGGCCGAAGGTCTGTTGCACCAGGCACAGTGCAAGCCCCAGCGCATCGCCCAGCACGATGCCCACGCCCACGATGTAGGCCGCATCGATCAGGAAGATCCGGCGGATGCGACCGTCCGACGCACCCAGCGCCTTGAGCACACCGATCATGGGCGTACGCTCCAGGATGATGATGAGCAGGGCCGAGGTCATGTTGATGATGGCCACGATGATCATCAGCAGGATCACCACCACCACGTTCGTGTCCAAGAGCTCCAGCCACGCGAAGATCTCGGGGAAGCGGTCGCGCACGGTCTGTGAGCGCAGCTCCAGCCCCAGGTAGTCCTGGTACACCAGGTCGTCCATGGCCATGAGGTCCTCGTAGCGGTCCAGGTACACTTCGAAACCGCCGCAGTACTTGGTGTGGCTGCCACCGCTTCCACCGCGCGCAAGGGTCACTTCGTTGCGCTGCAGCACCGTTGCCATCCCCGACCCACCGGCCGCGCTGATATGTACCCAGGCGGTATCGGGTATCGTGTTGGCTTCGTCGCTGACCACCAGGGTGATCGAGGTGTCGCCCACGGCTTGCACCCAGTGCGGTCCTTTGCCGTACAGTTCGTGGCCCGGCCAGCTGAACTGGAAGTAGCGCTCGCCGCCGAAGGCGAGGCCCTCGATCAGGATGCCCTTGGGCGACACGGTGTCGTGTACCAGGATCTCCGCTTTCAGCCCCCACTGTGCAAAGCGCTGCAGGTGCTGGATGTCCACGTACACCAGCTGGTGGTCCAGTTGCTCCAGGCCGGTCTCGTAGATGCCGCATACGCGGAAACGCCGGGGCCGGATGTCCTCCCGCCCTTTCACCAGGTACACGGTGATGGTGTCGTCCAGTCCGATGCGCAGGCGGGCCGCCTGGTAGCGCGAGAGCAGCAGGTCGATCGGGCGTGCCGAATCGCCGATGGCGGGCAGCTCGCCCTCCACCAGATGCCTTCGCAGGAACGAGCCGTCGTGGTCCTTGCCGATGCCCTTCACCACCACGCCCTGGATCTCGGTGGCGGTTTCGATGATGCCCGACCGGGTGGCATGGATCTGGATGTGCGCCACGCCGGGCACGGTGTCCAGCCAGGGGTAGAAGGGCTGGTCGATCGGGATGCGCACGGTCTCCCGCGGGTCGGTCTGGCGCATGGATCCGATCTGCAGGTGGCCACCGGCACCGGTTACCTTCGTCCGCACCTCGCGCTGGAAACCCCGCGTAATGCCCACCGTAAGGATCATCACCGCCATGCCCAGTATGATGCCCCCCACAGCAATGCCCACGATGGGCCGCGAAAGCAGGTCCGATGGATCCCGATACGTATCGGGACGGACCGAACGGTCCTTGCTGGGCGACCGCAGGATGCGACGGGCGATGAAGTGTGCGAAACCCACGGTGGCGACAGGGCCGCGCTGGACGCGGCCGACGAAGATAGTGGTCGTGGCCCTGGCCCTCTGGGGCTGCGGTGGCAACGGCACCGGGCAGGTGGTACTGCGCATGGACGAACCCGCGGCAGTGGTGCAGGTGGGAGCGCAGCGCAGCGCCGAGTACCTGCCGCTGCTCGCGGGCAAGCGGGTGGCCGTGGTCACCAACCAAACGGGGCGCATCGGTAATGTGCATCTCGTGGACAGCCTGCTTTCCAGCGGTGTCCAGGTGGTCAAGGTCTTCGCGCCCGAGCACGGCTTCCGCGGCGAGGCCGATGCCGGCGAACACGTCAAGGACCAGCGCGATACGCGCACCGGAATACCGCTCGTATCGCTCTACGGCAGCAACAAGAAACCCACGGCCGCCCAACTGGCCGACGTGGATGTGCTGGTCTTCGACATCCAGGACGTGGGGGTGCGCTTCTACACCTATATCGGAACGCTGCACTATGTGATGGAGGCCGCGGCCGAGCAGGGCAAACAGGTGCTGGTGCTGGACCGCCCCAACCCCAACGGCGACTTCGTGGACGGCCCCGTGCTGGACAAGGCCTACGCCTCCTTCGTGGGCATGCATCCCGTGCCCTTGGTGCATGGCATGACGGTGGGGGAGTTCGCCCGGATGATCAATGGGGAAGGGTGGCTGAAGGGTGCGGTGCAATGCGACCTGGTGGTGGTGCCGTGCAGCGGCTACGATCATGGCACGCGTTACGAACTGCCCGTGCGCCCATCGCCCAACTTGCCGAACACCGCCGCTGTGTTGCTCTACCCTTCGCTGGGCCTGTTCGAGGGCACCGTGGTCAGTGTGGGGCGCGGCACCCCGCTGCCCTTCCAGTGCATCGGCTATCCGGGGAATCCCTTGGGGGCCTACGAATTCACGCCCGTGCCAACTCCCGGTGCCAAGGACCCGCCCCACAAGGGCATGCTTTGCCGGGGCATGGACCTTGCGACCTACGGGGCCAACCTGGGCAGCCTGGAACGCAGGCTGCGCCTCCACTGGCTCATCGACCTGTACCGCGCGGCGCCCGACAAGGACGGCTTTTTCCTGGCCAACGGCTTCTTCGACAAGCTTGCCGGAGGCCCCCAATTGCGCCAGAGTATCCAGGCCGGGCAGGACGAGGACAGCATCCGGGCATCGTGGGCCGATGGGCTCCAGCGGTTCCAGCAGCAACGGGCCAAGTACCTGTTGTATCCCGAAGTGGTGCATTGAGCACGATTCACTCTTGGATCGGCGCCCCTCGCGCGTATATCCGGCCTTGGTCCGATAAATATCGGACCGATGCCTATCGGACCGCAGTAGCTGGAAGCCATCTCAAAATAGTTTTGGTAGCGAGCGGGAGGAATTGCGTGGCTGGCCAACCTGTCGGGCGGTAGCTACGGTGTGTACACAGCTCAGGACCGAGCGAGTGGAAGGCTGTAGGCCTGACCACATACCAGCCCATGGCAACGCCATGGGTTGAGTGGTTGCGCGTGTCAGAAGAGGGCTGAAGGCCCGATACATGTAGCTCTACGCCAATGAGTTGGTCGTCCATGAACACCTTTGTTCCTTCGCAGTACAATTCTCCTCCACCATGCCCCAGTCCCTTGGCCAGATCCTCATTCACCTCGTGTTCAGTACCAAGAACCGCCATCCTTGGCTCAAGGTTCCGATACGGCAGAGCCTTCATGCATACATGGCGGCCACCGTCAGGGAGTTGGAGCGATGCGAGTGTTATCGCGTAGGGGGTGTAGAGGATCATGTTCACCTGGCCATCCGTTTGTCACGCACGATCACCCCTGCTGACCTGGTGCAGAAGGTGAAGACCAGTTCGTCCCGTTGGGCCAAGGAACAGGACCCGGCATTGAAACACTTCGCCTGGCAACAAGGCTACGCGGCGATCTCGATCAGCTACTCCGGACTGAATGAGCTTCTGGCGTATATCGATGGACAAGAAGACCACCACCACGAAGTGAGCTTTCAAGAGGAGTATCGCTCCTTCTTGATCGAGCATGGGATCGAGTTCGACGAACGCTACGTATGGGACTGAGGTGCGGCATGAATATGTCGGGCCTTCAGCCCTCAATTTCCGCCCCCTGATCAGACCCATGGCGTTGCCATGGGCTGGTATACGGCGGGCCGTTGGCCCTTTGAACGATGTGTACACACCGTAGCTGGCGGTAGGCAGGGGGCGACTCCGGTCCGATAGGCATCGGACCATGCCCGGAGTGACAACGCGCATAGCAGGCCGCTCTGTAAGGGTTGAGCGACGGAGGATGGTCCGATATGTATCGGACGTGAAAGGCCCTGGTGTAGGTCGCTGAACTGGTCGGTACGATCACAGAACGTACCCGTTCAGCCGCTGAACTGGTCGAAGCGATCACAGAACGAACCAAAACAGTCGCTGAATGGGTCGAAGCGATCACAGAACGAACCAAAACTGTCGTTGAATGGGTCGAAGAGATCACTGGACGAACCAAAACTGTCGTTGAA
>JBIIYD010000059.1:0-12710 GCA_044347005.1 Flavobacteriales bacterium
TACGCGTGGTATTGATCCATTGGTCGAAGTACCAGTCGAGCTCCAATCCGCTCTGTTTCTCCATGACACGCTCGAAATCGATGGGCTCCGGGTGCTTGAATTTGCAGGCATCGGTGTAGCGCAACAGGCCCGAGGCAAGTGTCTTCTCCCCCACCACGGCACCCAGTTGGTGTACGAAAACCTCACCGAAGTTGTATGCCGTGACGCCGTAGGCGAAATTGGTGGTGAAGTGGTCGGCATGGATGCTTTGCGGCTCCTGCTTGCCGCTTTCCACCAAGGCCTCGAAGCCCCGGTACGCACTGGCATGGGGGTCCTCGTCGCGGGGGAACAGGTCCTGCATCACCTTGCTCGACGCATACTCGGTGAACCCTTCGTCCATCCAAGGGAAACGGCCTTCGTTGCTGGCGAGCATGCCGTGGTACCAGCTGTGTACGAACTCGTGTACGCTCACGCCCACGAGGCTTCCGATGCGACGCTTTCCGGTAACGAGGGTTAGCATGGGGTACTCCATACCGCCATCGCCCCCCTGCACAAAGCTGTATTGCTGCCACGGATAGCGACCGAAGTGCTCGTTCATGTAGGCCAGGGCCTTCACCATGTACCCGGGTAGGTCCTTCCATACCGCAGCGAGCTCGGGATCCTTCTTGTGGAAGAAATGCAAGGTGGGTCCGCCTGTCACCTCTTGAACGAAGTGCACATAGTCCTTGTCGGCGGCCCAGGCGAAATCGTGCACCTGCCGGGCCAGGAACCGCCAACTCAACGTTTCACCGGGAAGTCGCTTCAACGGCTTCTTTCCCGTCGGGTAACCATGGCCGATCTCATGCGGGTTCTGGAGCACTCCGCTGGCAGCCACCACATAGGCACTGTCCAGCGTGAGCGTCACATCGAAGTCGCCCCAAACACCATGGAACTCGCGCCCTACATAGGGTATCGCATGCCAGCCACGGTGATCGTATTCGGCCAGTTTGGGATACCACTGTGTCATGCTGTATGCCACGCCCTCGCTGCTGTTCCTCCCGCTCCGGCGGATCTGCACGGGGACCTGGCCAACGAAATCGTACGTGAGCGTCGAGCTCTTACCGGGCAAAAGGGCATTTGGCAAGCGCGCCAGCAGCACGGTCCCCAAGTGCTCCAAGCTCACTTCCTTTCCTTGCTGCACCATGCGCTCCACGCGCAGTTCTCCCATTTCATCGGGTCGCAGTTCCGCGATCCGTGAGCCCACCCGGCTGTCCGGGTCCTCGATCGTCCTGGACCTGACGTCCATTTCGCTGCCCGGCCTGAAGGCGTTGTAGTACAGGTGGAAGAACACCTCGCGCAGGGTGTCGGGGCTGTTGTTGGTGTAGACCAATTTGGACGAACCCGAAAAGCGGTGCGTGCGCACGTCCAGGTCGACGTCCATGGTGTACCTCACCTGCTGTTGCCAACGATCGCACTGCGCCATGGCGGGCAGTGCGAAGAGTGCCAAAACGAATTGGACAGGAATGCGGGACAGGTGTGCAATGCTCATGGGCACAAAGAAAAGCGCCGCGATCGGAGCGATGCGGCGCAAATTTGGAAAGAGGTGTCGGGCGGCCGCTCAGGAAAGCAGGCGCTGCCTCAGGGCGAACTCCAACTGGCGATTGGCCTCTTCCAAACGTCGCATGCGATCGAGGCGTTCCTCGTCGGCCTGGTATTCCGAATAGGCTTGGTCCACCGCCTTCACCACCTGATCACTGACCCAAGGTTTGGAGAAGTACTTGGAAACCCCGCCATTGTTGACCGCCTCGATGATGGCTTCGAGGTCGGCGTAGGCCGTTACGAGCATGCGGCGAACGTGCGGAAAACGCTCACGGACCAAGGCCAGAAGTTCACTACCACGTGTGCGGGGCATGCGCTGATCGGCGATCACCACGTGCACCGTTGTGCTGGCCAGATGCCCCCACACCTCCTCGATGGTGGCCGCGGTGCGCACGTTCATGGCGTGCCGGAACGCCGCCTGGAAGGCCTGCCTGTTTCCGGCGTCATCATCCACGAAAACCACGGTGGGCTTGGGCGCTTGGAAGGGCAAAGGGGTGGCTGCGGACATGTTGGGCGCGTTGGATCTGGGGGCGTATACGGGGTTGGACGGAGAAGGTTTGTGGAAAAATTGTTGAAAACTTGTGGATAAGTTGTCCTTGACTACATTTGACCTCGAAGTTGAACCTTGGACAGCTCACTTCAGACCTCTTCATGACCAAACTGCTCGAAGCCCTTACCGGTGCTTCAGCGACCGACCGGGAGAGTTTCCGGCCGGAGTTCTTCCGCCTGCCTGTGGACAAGGCCCGGTTGGAGGAATTGCTGAAGCAGGAGACACGCATACGTGTCTACGATACGCTGCATGGTCAGCTTACCGAATTGGTCCGTTCGCTGAACCCGTCCATCAAGTTCTCGAAGGCCGAACTGGACCTCGCCGCTAAGGCCCACCTGGGCAACACCCCTTCCGAAGAATACGGTGTTTGGGTATACTACCCCTGGGACCAGCGCCTCGTACACCTCTTGGACGAAGCCGAATTCGTGCTCGTTCGCACCGACCGCAACCGCAACAAGATCACCAGTGAAGAGCAAGCCCTGCTGGCCACAAAGAAGGTGGGGGTCATTGGGCTTAGCGTGGGGCAGAGCGTAAGCCTCACCATGGCTCTGGAGCGCAGCTTTGGCGAGATCCGCCTGGCCGACTTCGACACCCTGGAACTGAGCAACTTGAACCGCATACGCAGCGGAGTCCATGAAATGGGTGTACCCAAGGTGATCAACACGGCACGTGAGATCGCGGAGTTGGACCCGTTCCTGGAAGTGACCGTTTTTACCGACGGCATCACCAAGGCCAATCTGCACAGATTCTTCACCGCTGGCGGTAAGCTCGATGTGCTCATCGAAGAGTGCGATAGTGTGGACATCAAGATCCTGGCGCGCCTGAAGGCGAAGGAACTTGGCGTACCGGTGGTGATGGACATGAGCGACCGGGGCTGTCTTGATGTGGAGCGGTTCGACTTGGAACCCGATCGCCCCATCATGCATGGATGGATCGATCATTTGGACCTTGATGCCGCCAGTAGGCCGATGACGAACGAGGAGAAGATACCATTCATGCTCCCCATCGTGGGTACCGACACACTGAGTATCAGGCTTAAGGCATCCGTCATGGAACTGGGACACTCGGTCAGTACTTGGCCTCAATTGGCCACCTCTGTTGTTCTTGGTGGCGCCCTGGCAGGCGATACGCAAAGAAGGATACTTCTTGGCCAGACCCGAAAAAGTGGACGATGGTTCATCGACTTGAACGACCTGATCGATGGTGACCAAGTGCCTCCCACAGATGCCCCTCCCCCAATTGCATCCCGAAGGGATTCCCTCGAGCTTGAAATGGCGCAGATCGCGGATAGGCTCCCGAATTCCTCCCCTGATGCCGCGCCCATTGAAAAGGAAGTAGCACTGGAGATCGTGGAAGCGGGTGCACTCGCCCCTTCGGCAGGGAATTGTCAACCTTGGCGATTCAGGGTGGAGACCGATCGGATCCTTCTTTTCCATGACATGGAACGCTCTGCCTCCCGATGGGATCCGGACCATATCATCGGACACATTGCCCTGGGTACTTGCTTGGAGAATATGATCCTTCGTGCGCAACAACTCGGCTACGATGTCCGCACCAATGCATCTCCCGTTCCTGGATCCCCATCCTTGGTCGCAACGCTTGAGATCGTCCGGCAGGGCCATGCAGAAGCTGAGTCGCGGGAGTTCACCGTGCTTGCACCTGCCATCAAGGAACGGTGCACGAATAGGAAGTTGACCATTCGGCAGCCTCTCCCTGAGGGCATTGCACCTGTACTGACCAAGGCAGCAAGAAGTATTGATGGCTGCACCATCGAACTATTCGATACCGACCATCAACTTTCTGAGCTAGCAGCCATTTGCGGAGGCTCTGAAAAGATCAGGATCATGGACCGCGTAGGGCACCATGAATTCTTCGTGAACGAGCTGAGGTGGTCACCAGATGAAGCACTCAAGACCGGAGACGGCTTGGATATCGCTACTATGGAATTGACACCAGGGGATGCGGCAGCGTTGCGCATCGCGGCCGACGGACGGGCAATAGCCCTGCTGGACCAATGGCGGGGCGGCAGATCGCTTGAACGTTTTTCCCGGAAGGGAATAACCTCCGCATCAGCAGTGGTATTGATCAGCGTCGATGGTACCGATCTGGAAAGTCGACTTCGCGGAGGCCGAGCTGCACAGCGCGTTTGGATGCAAGCCAATCAGATGGGCATCGGTGTCCATCCCATCTCAGCACCGATCTTCCTGTTCCATGCCATGTCCGTCCTGGACGATCTTGCTCCGCATCACGCCAAGGAACTGGGAGAATTGAAGGACCGTTTCGAAGAATTGCGGGACGCGACCGAAGGTCAAGCCCTATTCATGATGCGCCTCGCATTGAATGGAATACCATCGGTACGCTCGCTACGCAGACCGATCGAACAGATGCTCTTATCGGACAACGCACAAACCGCCTAAGCGATGGAAAACCTGGAGCGAATAACCCTGAAGGCCTTCCGGGCCCCGGACGAGCCTGAGTTGTGCAATGAATTCCTAAAGGAACACAGGAGGGTCCTGGAGGACTTCGGTATCGCGAATGTGACCACGAACAACGAGCGCTGGACACATGATGAGCATTGTTTTGTCATCGTGGCCCTCCACGAGCGCTTGGGCATGGTAGGTGGTATCCGCTTGGAGATCGCCAAGGAGGATGTACCACTGCCCATGGAACTGGCCTTGATGAAGCTGGATCCCAGGGTCCATGACGCCTTGGAATCACTGAGGCCATATGGCAATGGAGAAGTCTGTGGCCTTTGGAACGCCAACAGGTATGCCAACAAGGGAGTTCCCCTGCTCCTGAGCCATGCGGTAACTGCGCTGTCCGTTCCTGCAGGAGCCAGGCGGTTGGTCTGCCTGGTCGCACATTACACCAAGAAACATCCCAGCCGAAATGGCTTCCTTGTGATGGAAGAACTCGGAAAAGAGGGCACTTTCTCCTATCCGATACCATCCATCACGGCCATTGCAATGGTGAATCCGGATACCATGATACTGGAACACGCCTTGGAATCGCAGAGACAACTGATCTATAGTCTACGTCTTCGGCCCAGGCAAGTGCGCTTGGAACAGCCCGGAAATACCTTGCTCGAAGTGCACTATGATATGATGCTGAAAGGCAATTTGATCGACATTCACGCATATCAGCAGATACAGGACGAGCTACTGCGCAATACTGCCTGACTTGACGCAACCGGGGATGGCATGCTTGCGTAGGAAGGCGCAATGCAACGCCTCCTTCTTGTCCTGATAGCGTCGATCCTTTACGCGACGTGGGGCTTCACGGCTTCCCAGCCGACGTTCATCTTCTTGGGTGAAGGTAGTTCGACCCACCTAGGTCGGTACATCACTATTCTGGAGGATCCAGAGGGAAAGCTGACCCCGACCGGTGCGCTCGCCGACACCAATTGGAAACTCGGAACGAAGAATGTTCCCGATCTGGGGTTATCAGGTTCTGCCCATTGGTTCCGATTGGACGTTGAGAACAAGAGCCAGGAATCCAGGCTTGTACTGCACATCGACCATCCTGACATCGACCTCCTTGACCTATACCTGGTAGAAGATGGACACGTCCACCCGATTGCAGCAGCAGGGATGGGAAGACCTTTGAACAGGACTTCCCAATCCAGCCCGGGCCTTGCATTCCAATTCGATGTGGAACCAAGCTCCAAAAGCACGATCCTGGGCAAATTACAGAGCTCAAAGAACATACGAGTACCGATCACGATCGGAACCCACGAGGATTTCACTGCAAGCAATAAGAACAAGCACTTTTTTGTAGGAGGATATATCGGCATTATGCTGGTAATGGCAATTTACAATTTCTTCATTTTCATTTCAACAAAAGACAAGAGTTACTTGCTGTATGTTATATATATAATTTTAGTAGGTCTAACTCAATTATCATTTCTAGGTTTCAGCAGGTATTATATCTGGCCAAGTATTCCATATATATCAATACGTGATGGCTTGATACTGACTGGCTTAACTGCTATATCAGCAAGTGAGTTCATGAGGAATTTCATCCTTGTGGACCGCCATTTACCTTGGTTCAGAAAAGTTGCGCAACCATTCTATGCTCTTTTTACGCTAAGTATGACACTAAGTCTGATGGGCTTTGACCTATGGGCATATGGTATGATGCAGGTGGTGTCCGCTGCATTCGCTCCATTCCTGCTTTACTGTGCCTTCGCCATAGCCAAGCGGGGTTATCGCCCAGGATACTTCTTTCTCCTTGCTTGGAGCCTTTTCCTGATCGGCGTCATGCTATTCGTACTCAAGGACTGGTCGGTCCTACCGTACAACGGCATCACCAAGTACACCATGCCTGTTGGATCCGTGGCCGAAGTGATCCTCCTCTCCTTCGGTCTCGCCGATCGCATCAACATCCTGCGTCGAGAGAAAGAAGCCTCACAGGCCGAAGCGCTTGCTGCTTCGCTCGAGAACGAACGCATCATTCGCGAGCAGAATGCAATGCTGGAAAGCAAGGTAAAGGAACGCACGCACGCATTGCAGGAAAGCAATGAGAACTTGAAACAGACCCAGAGCCAATTGGTGAACGCCGAGAAGATGGCTTCGCTGGGTCAGCTGACGGCAGGCATCGCTCACGAGATCAACAACCCGATCAACTTCATCACCAGCAATGTGGAACCCTTGCGGCGCAACATCGCCGACATCGTGGAGGTGATGGAGGACTATCGCCGGATCGACGTGTCGCGGGCGGCGGAGGAACTTGCGGCGCTGCGCGACAAGGAGGAACGTGTCGGCCTGGGCGAATCCATCCAGGAACTCGATGGCATCATTTCCAGCATTGCCGAAGGTTCGTCGCGCACGGCCGAGATCGTGCGTGGCCTTCGCAACTTCTCCAGGCTGGACGAGGACGACCTGAAGGAAGCCGACCTGAACGAAGGGCTTCGCAGCACACTTACAGTGCTGGGTCCCCAGTACCGTAACCGCGTCGATTTCGTCCTCCAACTGGGCGAATTGCCAAGAGTGGAATGCTTCCCCGGAAAAGTGAACCAGGTGTTCATGAACATCCTGACCAATGCGGTACAGGCCACGCTGACCCGACCGGACCAGCTTGAACGTCGCGTGACCGTGCGTACGCAATTCGACGGCACCCATGTGCAGGTGATCATTGCCGACAACGGCATCGGCATGAGCGAGGCCGTGCGTGCACGGGTGTTCGAACCCTTCTTCACCACCAAGGCGGTGGGCGAAGGCACCGGCCTCGGCATGGCCATCGTGTTCGGCATCATCCAGGACCACCACGGCGAGATCACCGTGGACAGCATGCCGGGTGCTGGTACCGAGTTCCGCATCAGCCTACCGATCAGACAACAACGCCGCGCCCGGGAACGGGCCTGACAAGACCATGAGCGACCATCGCATACGCGTCCTTTTCGTGGACGATGAGGAACTGAACCTGAAGGCTTTCAAAACGACCTTCAGGAGGGAGTGGGACGTGCTGCTCGCCTCGTCCGGCGAGGAGGCGCTCGCCCTGTTGGAAAAGGAGGCCGTGCACGTGATCGTATCGGACCAGCGGATGCCCGGCCTTACAGGGGATGCCTTCCTGGCCCTGGCCCGCGAACGGCACCCCAAGGCCATGCGCATGCTGCTTACCGGCTATGCGGATCTTGAGGCGGTAGTTTCCGCAGTCAACAAAGGCGGCATCTATGCCTATGCCACGAAACCGTGGGACGAGAACGACCTGAAGCTGCGCATTGAACAGGCTTACGAAGTGCAGCAATTACGGGACGACAAGGACAAGCTCCTCAATCAATACCGTCAGGTATTTGATGCATCCGGCGACCCGATCGTGCTCGTGGATGGCCGGGGCGTGATCCTGGAAGCCAACGATGCCTGCGGAAAACTGCTGGGCGTGGGCAGGGAGGAACTCATGTCGACGAAGTTCACCGCCTACCTTGAAGACCCGGTAGAACTGCTTAGAGGCTTGAAAGAGCGGCGCGTGGGCAGTGAATTCCTGAACGTGGACCTTACGCTGCGCAACACCCGCGGTGACCTGCTCGACTGTTTGATGACCGCGACCTACATGGGTCGTCAAGGGAAGCAACGGGACGTGTTCCAAGCGATCATAAAGGACATTTCTGACCGCAGGCAGGAGGAGAAGCACCTGCGCAAGTTGAACAGCGACCTTGACAAGCGGGTGGCTGTGCGCACACGGCAATTGCTTGAAGCATTGGAGGACCTGGGCTCCTTCTCCTACTCTGTGGCCCATGACCTTCGTTCGCCACTGAAGAATTTGTCGGCTTTGAGCGAACACCTGCATCTACTGGCCAACGAGCGTTCCGACGGGGAAGCACTGATATTCACGGATCGCATCCAGAAAGGCACGCAGCGCATGATCGATCTGGTGGATGACCTGTTGCGCTTTTCGCAGACCAACACCCGCGAACTACAAGCCGTACCAGTGGACCTTACGGCCTTGGTGACAAGCGTGATCGCGGACCAGGTGCCAGAAGAGCGCCTACCCCAGATCGAACTCGCCATTGCACCAGGCACCGAAGTGCTCGCCGACGCGCCCATGCTGAAGGTGGTGCTTCACAACCTGCTTTCCAACGCACTGAAATTCAGTCGCGAGCAAGCCTTGCCGCACATCTTACTTGGCCATCGCCGGGTGGATGGACGCGATGTGATCAGTGTGAAGGACAATGGCGTCGGCTTCGATCCGCAGCACAAGGACCAGGTGTTCGGCGCCTTCAAACGCCTGCATCAACCGGAGCAATTCGAAGGTACCGGTGTGGGTCTGGCCATTGTTCACCGCATCATTGCAAAACACGGCGGACAGGTCTGGGCCGAAAGCGGGATCGGCGCCGGCACCACGATAAGCCTCGCATTGCCGATCGGCCAAAGCGCACAGGAACCGGTCCTTTTCGCAAAAGCGGGCTAAGCGCAACCTTGTCGAAAGCAAGTGCGTACACAACACCGGACTCTGATACACCCCAAAGCCATGACACGCACGCTCACCCTCCAACCGCATCGTAACGTAGCGATCTTACAGACCCTATTGTTGTTGCTTTCCATGCTGGCAAGTACCATGGTCTTCGGCCAACGTAAACTGGTGGACCAGCGCGATCAGGCCCAGGGCTGGTACCTGCCCGTGCATGGCCAGGTCCTGGTGGATGGCAAAGAGGCCGGTGGCACAGAACTGATCTTATACAAAGATAACCAGGAAGTTGCACGCACCACTACCGATAAGAAAGGCCGCTTCCATATCCAACTCGACATCGACAACCAATTCACGCTGCGGATCGAGAAGCCGGGTTATGAGATGAAGCTGCTCTACGTCGATGCAACCTTGCCAAATGATCTGGTGACCTACCCGGATTATGAGTTGTACGCCAACATTCTTCCCGAGAACGCCAAGAACATCGACCCATTCTACTCCGATTTTCCTTCAGCGATCATCCGCTGGAATGAAGAGATGCAGGAATTCTACCACAGCGAGCACTACCTCTCGCACATACAGACCAAGTTGGCCGGCTACGCCAGTGCCACGTTCTGAACCATCACGAACTACTTCTTCCGCTCCTCACAAAACACACCCACCAAGGAACGGAGAACAACGAGGCGGGCCCGCAAGCCCGCCTCGTTCCGTTTCCCACTAATGTGACGGGAAGGCCCGCCTCGTTCTATTTGCAGAGATGAGGAAATACCGGAATGTGAAGATGTGGGTATAAGCCCCTCACATCTCCACATCCATTTCATTTCCACATCCTCCTTCCTTAGTGTTGATCGTAGTCGATCGTGACGTTCGCTGTGCGCGGGTGCGTCTGGCAGGTGAGCACATAGCCGTCCTCCACCTCCTCGTCGGTGAGCGCGTAGTTCATGGCCATTTCGACCTTGCCTTCCACCACCCGGGCCTTGCAGGTGCAGCAGACTGCGCCCTTGCAGGCAAAAGGAACATCGAGGCCGGAATCAAGCGCCACGTCCAAAACGGCATCACCGTTGGTGGGCACATCGAGCATGAATTCGCGGCCATCGAGGATGACCTTCACCTTGGACAGGCCGGCAAAGGCACCATTGCTGGCAGGAGCGGCAGGCTTGCCTGCGGCGGTCGTTACCGGACTGGAGAAGAGCTCGATGTGGATGCGATTCTTGTCGACTCCCTTTGTTTCCAGGGCTTCGCTCACGTTCACCATCATCTGTTCCGGACCGCAGACGAAGTACTCCTTGTCCATGCTATCGGTCACGAAGCGGCTCAGCAACTCGACCGCCTTTTCCTTGGTGATCCGGCCATTGAAGAGCACGTCATCGTGGGTCCCACAGGTCAGGATGTGATGCACATCGAGACGAGCGCCGTGCTGTGCCTTCAGCTCTTCCAGCTTGCTGCGGAAGATGATACGGTCCACATCGGTATTGCCATAGAACAGCGTGAATCGGCTCTTCGGCTCGGTGCGCAGCACGGTCTTGAGGATGCTGAGGATGGGGGTGATACCGCTGCCAGCGGCAAAGGCGACGTAATGCTTGGTGTGCGCCGGATCCAACAAGGTGTGGAAGTTGCCCATGGGCGTCATCGCCTCGATGGTCATTCCCGGCTGCATCTTGTCCACCAGGACCGTTGATGCGCGACCACCCGGCACCTTCTTGATCGCGATGCGGATCTCCTCGGGATCCAGCGGACTGCTGCAAATGCTGTAACTGCGCCGGAGTTCCTCGCCGTTCACATTGAGCTTCAATGTGAGGTACTGGCCCTGGATGAACTTGAAGTCCTGCTGAAGGGCTGCGGGAATTTGGAAAGCGACCACGATGCTATTCGCCGTTTCCTTGTGAACGTTCGAAACAGTGAGGGTGTGGAAACGGGCCATTCGGTTGGTGGTCATGTGGAAAGGGTCGCAAAAATAGAAGACCGATCGTAGGGCAAGGTGATAATGAACCAGCAAGCCCGCAAGATCGTTCGTCCAATGACCGGTGTTATCTGCATCACGGACACCCCACCTATCTTAGCCAACCGAAAAAGCAGTGAGTGCCATGACCGAAGTGAAGAACCTAGAGGATCTCTTCCAAGCCAAGATCGACGCCGAGCAGAAGATCGAGCCGAAGGACTGGATGCCCGATGCCTACCGCAAGAACCTGATCCGCCAGATCAGCCAGCACGCGCACAGCGAGGTGGTGGGCATGCTGCCCGAAGGCAACTGGATAACCCGGGCACCCAGCTTGAAGCGCAAAGCCATCCTGCTCGCCAAAGTGCAGGATGAAGCAGGCCACGGCCTCTACCTCTACAGCGCGGTGGAGACCATGGGCACCAGCCGCGAGCAGACCATCGACGACCTGCTGAGCGGCAAGGCCAAGTACAGCAGCATCTTCAACTACCCCACCCTCACTTGGGCCGACATCGGTGCAGTGGGCTGGCTGGTGGACGGTGCCGCCATCATGAACCAGGTGATGCTCTGCCGCACCAGCTACGGCCCCTACGCCCGTGCCATGGTGCGCATCTGCAAGGAGGAAAGTTTCCACCAACGCCAGGGTTATGAGATCATGGCCGTGCTGGCGAAAGGCAGTCCCGAGCAGAAGGAAATGGCGCAGGACGCCCTCAACCGCTGGTGGTGGCCCAGCCTCATGATGTTCGGCCCCACGGACGCCAACAGCCCGCACAGCGCCCAGAGCATGAAGTGGAAGATCAAGCGCCAGAGCAACGACGAACTGCGCCAGACCTTCATCGACCGGACCGTGCAACAGGCGGAAGTGATCGGCCTCAGCATCCCCGACCCGGACCTGAAGTGGAACGAAGAGACGAAGCACTACGACTGGGGCGCCATCGACTGGACCGAGTTCAACAATGTGGTGGCCGGCAATGGCCCCTGCAACAAGGAACGCCTTGCAGCCCGCAACAAGGCCCACAACGAAGGTGCTTGGGTGCGCGATGCCGCCGTGGCCTACGCCGCGAAAAAAGCAAAACGCAAAGCCGCCTGATCCGCCCCTACTGCGGATATCCGCCCAAAGACACTGTACCGTCGACCCATTGGGTCGACCTCCCACCCACCGGAAACCAATGAGCAACAACCCCAACAACTGGCCACTCTGGGAGATCTTCATCCAGAGCAAGCGCGGCTTGGAGCACAAGCACGTGGGCAGCCTGCACGCCGCCGACCCCCAAATGGCCATCGAGAACGCCCGTGATGTGTACACCCGCCGTCAGGAGGGGAACAGCATCTGGGTGGTGCTCGCGGAGCATGTGCATGCCTCGCGTCCGGAAGATGCCGAGAGCTTCTACGATCCGGCGGATGACAAGGTGTACCGCCACCCCACATTCTACACGATGCCTGAGGGCGCGAAATACATCTGATCTATACCACGAACTCCGGCCTTACGATCGTACGGGCCGGAAATTTCCGGCCCCACCAATGAGCCAAGCACTCTTCACCTACACCCTCCGCCTCGCCGACGACCTCCTCATCCTCAGCCAACGCCTGGGTGAATGGTGCGGCCACGGCCCCGTGCTGGAGGAGGATATCGCCCTCACCAACCGCGCGCTGGACCACCTCGGTGAGGCTCGCAACCTGCTCACCTACGCCGGACAGGTGGAAGGCAAGGGCCGCTCCGAGGACGACCTGGCCTACCTGCGCATGGAACGCCAGTACACCAAC
>JBIIYD010000161.1:0-7253 GCA_044347005.1 Flavobacteriales bacterium
CATTTACCAATAATGAAGTCACGGTTGAGATGACGGGAACTGGGAATTTAAATCTCAGTACTCAACCTAATACGTACAATATTCCTGATACAATACTGATAACCGGTCCAGCCGTAACCGCGGTCACTAATGCGCTACGTTTTGATAGGCGAATAAGGATAGCAAATGGTGCTGTTCTTAACATGGGTTCCGTAGCGCTGATCGATGGAGGCGGCTCAGGGAACGGTTCCGTATTGGTTGATGCCGGAGGTACCCTCAACCTAGGTGCGTCAACTGCACATTCGTTAGGGGCCGATGTTTCCACAGTGAATGGAACGTGTATCTCGCCCGTAACTGGGAATTCTCATAGCGGCACATTGAATGCGGGAGTGGGTTCTACCTTCTTATTCTCATCCACTTCAAACGGCACACTCGACATTGATTTCCCTGGAACTTATCACAACCTGGTCACAAGTGGCAGCGGAACAAAGACTTTGTCTGAGAATGTGCAAGTCAACAACAGACTTACACTAACAAACGGCGCGTTCACGCTAAGTAGCTTTTCACTCTCGATGGCCAATGGTGCAACCATCGAGCGCAGTGGAGGAAGTCTGAGTGCCGCTCCCACATTCGGTGCCACTGTCAACGTTGAATACACCCAGCACACCGCGAACATCACTACAGGTCCAGAGTTGCCAAGCACGGTCTCTGTCCTGAACAACCTTACCATCAATACTACCAATGGCGTTACTCTGAATGCAGCCCGCACCGCCAACGGCACCTTCACCCTCACCAACGGTATACTCACCACCACTGCCAACTTGTTGAGCATAGCCAGCGCTGGCACCATCAGCGGTGGAAGCAGCACCAGCTATGTGGATGGTCCTTTGCGCCGCACACTGCCAGGAAGTGGTCCGTACACATGGCCGGTCGGTGGCAGTTCATACCTGCCCTTCACGCTCTCGGCTGTCAGCGGTTCGTCGCCGGTGGTCACGGTGCAGGCATTCAACGTAGCCACGGGCGGCACCCCGCTTGCGCCCTTGGTGGCATTGAGCGGCGCTGAGCGATGGGAGGCTACAGTGGATGGAGGCACATATACGGATGGCTCCGTATCCCTTGCACGCCAGTCCACACTCGGGTCGCTCAATGCCATTGGTCGCAGTGACACGGAGGGTGGTAGTTACACGAGCTTGGGTGGTACCGTATCGGGCAATGCCGTAGAGGATTCGGATCCTACGGGCAACAGCTTGGGCGTGTTCCGCTTGGCAGAACTTGTGGAAAGCGAGGACTGTGTAGCACCCAACCTGAACGCGAAGTTCGATGGTGAGGATGCAGCCTCCATTTGCTCGGGAGATGATGGTGAACTGAGCGCGGCCGTTTCGAGCGGGGCCAACTGCGCCGGTGTGTTCGAGTATGCTTGGTATACCGGCACCGGTTTGGACAACACTTATTGGAACGGCAGCACTTGGGACAATGCGGAGACCTGGGGGGCGTATGCCACCATCAGTGGGGTGGAACCTTCGGAAACCACCACCTATAAAGTGAAGGTGCGCTGCAGCTTGGAAGTTGGCTGCAACAACGAGGATGCGGTGGGTGTGACGGTCACGGTGAGCCAACCGCCCACCACTGCCGATGCCGGAACGGATCAAACCCAGTGCAGCAATGGTTCTTTTTCGCTAGGTGGTAACTCACCGGTCGTCGGGAACGGTGCTTGGTCGGTGTTCGCTGGAACTGCCACCATCACGCCGCCCGGCACTTCACCGACCTCGAGTATCAACGGTGTTCCTGCGGGTTCCACAGCAACGCTGCGTTGGACGATCACAAGTGGCGGTTGTACTCCAAGTACTTCCGACGTTGTACTTCGCAACGTAGCTGCACCAACGGTGGATGCGCAGTTCAACGGATCCAATGGCCCAGCGGTCTGTGCTGGAACGAGCGGTACTCTTACGGCCAACCCAAGCGGTGGTGGTGCCTGCACAGGCACGTTCGAGTATGCCTGGTACACGGGTGATGGTAATGATGAAACCTACTGGGATGGGAACGATTGGGACAATGCCGAAACATGGGGTGCCTTCGCATCCATTTCGGATGTGGAACCTGCTGCCACCACTACCTACAAGGTGAAGGTTCGCTGTAGCACCTTCACCACCTGTGACAATGAGGATGCTACCGGGGTGATCGTTACAGTGAACGAAGCACCCACGACCGCGCTTGCCGGTGACGACCAGACCCAATGCGGCAATAGTGCATTCACCCTTGCTGCGAATACACCCAGTGTCGGTACAGGTGCTTGGAGTGTGATCTCCGGGCCTGGCTCGGTCACCACGCCAGCGTCACCAACATCGGGCGTGACAGGTGTAACGGTGGGTTCGTCATTGACCTTGCGTTGGACGATCAGCAACGCACCGTGTACCGCGAGTTTTGATGAGGTGGTGCTGTCGAATCGATTCGCACCCACTGTACCAAGCATTACCCCACCCAGCGGTGCCTACTGCGTGTCGGGTTCCGTGAATTTTGCGGCATCCGCAACGGCGGCTGGTCCTGGGCAGTTGACCTCACCGTTCGTGGGTGGTTCGCTCTCCAAGGCGTCGGGCTCTGGAGCCTGGGATACCTATCCCGGAACCATTTCTGTGAGCGGTCTGGATGTGACCAATTCCAAGGTGAAGCGTGTTTCGATCTCTAATTTCAATGGCCAGCCAGGTAACGTCGATATGGTGTTGCAGTCACCAACGGGTACCAACGTGATCATTATGGCTGACGTTGGAGGAATTTTTTCCGTCTCCAACAGGAACTATGTATTCGAGGATGGTGCACCAAGTTTCTCAGACGCCTCGGGCACCTATCGACCAAGCAGTGGTGATGGTTCCAACGACAACTTTCCAAGTCCAGGTCCCGGTAACATCAATCAAGTCAGCCCAGCGCTTTCGAACTTCACCGGTAACCCGAATGGCACTTGGCAATTGTTCGTTGTGAATGACTTTGGACACGCAGCTTTGATCAGCACTTGGGCGATCACCTTCGAAATTCCGAGCCTGAGTTACTCATGGAGCCCAGCAACAGGCTTGAGCGGCACAACGGGCGCGTCCGTTACTGCCAGCCCAAGCATTACTACTACCTACACCGTCACGGTCACCAACAACCAAGGCGGTTGCACGAATACCAACACTGCAACGGTAACGGTGAACCCGCTGCCGGTGGTGGACGCTGGCAGTTACGCCACCCTGTGCAGCGTGGATGCCGATCTTACACTAGTGGGCGACCCCGCGGGCGGCACGTGGAGCGGTACCGGAGTCACTGGCGACCAGTTCGATCCCAGCGTAGGCACCCAGACCCTGACGTACGAATACACGGACGGGAACGGCTGCACGAACAGTGATGAGGTGACCATTACTGTAACTCCGGCCACCACATGGTATGCCGATCAGGATGCCGACGGCTTTGGCGACCCGGCCACCTTCATCCAGAACTGCAACGTGAGCAACCCGGGCTACGTGCTCAACAACACGGACAACTGCCCAACGGTATTCGGCCTGCAAGGGGACTACTGCGATGCCAACCCGGACCCCAACGCCTTTGGGTTGGGTGCTTTGAACGGCAGCTGTGCCTGCGACCTGCTCCCCACCGACGAGGACCTGATCCTGGAGTTGCGCACGCCCGATGGTAGCAGCCAGCAGATCAGCTGGGAGATCATTACACCGAACAACCTCGTGGTGTGCAGCGGTGGAGGCTATGGCGCGGGCATCACCGCGCCCATAACGCCCGACTGCAGCCTGCCGAACGGGTGCTTCCGACTGCGTGTGCTGGACAGCACCGGCGATGGTTTCGGTGTTGGTGGTGGTTACCAATTGCGTTTGACCGGCAGCCCGACCGCCGACATCCGCATCATCGACAACACCGGCAACTTCAATACCGGCACGGTCAGCACGATAAGCGGAGGTCCAAATGCGTTCTGCTTCCCGATGGGCGAGCAGAAGCCGATCTACACCAGCCGTGAGAAATTGGATTGGATCGCCGGGCAGTATATCGTTGCCGAAGCGGATGCTGCCGTGAGCGCTCAGTGGCTGCAGGGTGTAAGTCAGACGGACGATGGCTACGAGTTCTGGTTCTTCGACCCCAACGGAGGTTACAGCTTCCGCCGTTTCCGCAACCACGCCACCAGTGATGGATTCGGTAACGTGGGTGCCACCCGTGCCTGCCACATGAAGATCAACAACTGGGCTGCGAGCAGCCACATTCCTGCCAACAGGTTGATGAACGTGCGGATCCGCGCCCGCGTGAACGGGGTCAACGGTCTTTGGGGCCCGGTATACCGCTTCAAGATCGATCCGGTACGTGCCCAATGTCCGCTCACCAAGCTCAACGACATCCCGAACGATGTTGCCGAGAGCTGTAACAAGAGCAGACTTTGGGGTAGTGGCAACTGGATCTGGGCACGGCCTGTTTCGGGTGCCAACAAGTACCAGTTCCGTTTCCGCCTGCCTGCTGAGGGCTATAACCAAGTGATCACCAGTAACACCTATTTCCTACAGCTCAACTGGACCGCCGTGCCCGGTCTCGAAGCCGGCAAGACCTACCAGGTGGACGTACGGGTGAGCAAGAACGGGGGTGCGACCTGGTGCGCTACCGGCCTGCCATGGGGCGATATCTGCACCTTGAGCATTCTGGAACCCGATGAAGTGCAGGGTGGCGGTCAGGAGATCGGACCGCAGGTCAGTGGCAATGGCAACTTGGTACTATGGCCAAACCCGAACAACGGCGATCATCTTTGGCTGAACGTTGATGCCATCGGTGCGAACGTGGAAACCGTGACGATCGACATCTACGACCTCACTGGCAAGCGTGCGATGGGCCGTGTGTTGCCCACTCAAGGTGAGCAACTGAACACGGTGCTGGACATCAACGGTCTATCGACCGGAGTTTACCTGGTGAACATCACCGCTGGTGATAAGAGTTGGGCCCAACGTTTGGTGATCGCGCAGTAGTTCACTGGTGCCCTTTACTTACCAAAGCGCCCCGCGATCTTCGCGGGGCGCTTTGGTACTGGGGATGTCGCCTTACGGACGCAGTAAGTGCGAAGCAGGTCAGGAAAGCGCCTCCATGGCGGCCATTGGATCCGCTGCCCCAAAAACACTGTTGCCGGCCACCAGCACATCGGCCCCGGTGCTCACCAACTGGGCGGCATTCCCCGTGCCCACACCGCCGTCGATCTCGATCAAGGCGTGGGATCCAGTGGCTTTGCGCAATTCGATGAGTGCTGCGATCTTGGCGTAAGTGCGTGGGATGAACTGCTGGCCTCCGAACCCCGGGTTCACGCTCATCATGCAGACCAGGTCGATATCCGGGAGGACATCTTCGAGCAGGGATACCGGAGTGTGCGGGTTCAGTGCAACACCGGCCTTCATACCCGCCGCGCGGATGGCTTGCAAGGTGCGATGCAGGTGCGGACAGGCTTCGTAGTGTACGGTGAGCACGTCGGCCCCCGCATCACGGAACGCACCGATGTACTGATCGGGACGAACGATCATCAGGTGGACGTCGAACACCTTGTTGGTATGTGGGCGGATGGCCTTTATCACCGGCAGCCCGAAGCTGATGTTGGGCACGAACACCCCGTCCATCACGTCAAGGTGCAACCATGGTGCGGAACTCCGATCCACCAGGCCAACAGCACTTTTCAGGTCGGCGAAATCGGCGGACAGGAGGGAGGGAGCAAGGATGTGGGCCATGGACCGCGAAGGTACTCCATGCCCCCTTTCGATCCTTGCGAACGGGATGCTCGAAAGGCGGTCCCTGATGGATAGGAACAGGAAAGGGCCGCTTGTTGGCGGCCCCTTCCCGGTGTTGTTCAGGACGCTTGGTCAGCCCAGATAGGCTTTCAGTACGCCGCTTCGGCTGGTGTGTTTCATCCGTCGGATGGCCTTCTCCTTGATCTGGCGGACCCGCTCGCGGGTCAGGTCGAATTTCTGGCCCACCTCTTCCAGGGTATGGGGCTGGTTTCCGTTCAGGCCGAAGTACAGGCGGATCACATCGGCTTCGCGACCGCTCAGTGCGCTCAACGACCGTTCGATCTCCATCCGGAGGCTATCGGTCATCAAATTATCCACCGGGCTGGGCGTGTCCTCGTTGTGCAACAGGTCCATCATGGTGCCACTGTCACCATCGTCGCGCAATGGGGCGTCCATGCTCACGTGCCGGCTCGTGTTGTTCAAGCTGGTCTTCACCTCTTCCAAGGTCATTTCCAGCAGTTCGGCAAGCTCGTGGGCGGTCGGTGGGCGTTCATGCTCCTGTTCCAACTTGGCGAAGGCCTTGTTGATCTTGTTGATCGAGCCGATCTTGTTCAAGGGCAATCGCACGATGCGCGCCTGTTCGGCCAGGCTTTGCAGGATCTGTTGCCGGATCCACCACACCGCATAGCTGATGAATTTGAAGCCACGCGTCTCATCGAAGCGGCCAGCTGCCTTGATCAATCCAAGGTTGCCTTCGCTGATCAGGTCGGGTAGGCTCAATCCCTGGCCCTGGTACTGTTTCGCCACGCTCACGACGAAGCGCAGGTTGGCCTTGGCCAGTTGTTCCAACGCATCGGTGTCGCCTTGTTTGATCCGGCGGGCAAGCTCCACTTCCTCCTGGGCGTTGATCAGCTTCACCTTCCCGATCTCCTGGAGGTACTTGTCCAGGGAAGGGGTATCCCGATTGGTCACCTGTTTGGTGATCTTCAATTGCCGCATGCGTGCCATAGGTGCGCTGTATGTGTTTGAGAATTGTCGGGGTTCAACGTGGCACGGCTGTTCAAGGTTTCCGTGTAGGGTCATCTTCGACCCTGTACGAAGTGCATGGAACGACAAAAGCCGCCCCGGAGGACGGCTTCTGCCTGTTGACCGTTCTGGTCCTAGTTCTGGCTCGGGGCTCCGTCATCGCTGCGCGGACGGTCATCGCGGCGGGGTCGGTCGTCACGACGCGGGCGATCTCCACGGTCCCTGCGCTCACGACGATCTCCCTCCATGGCCGGTTCGCGGTCCACATAACCCTCGGGCTTGGGCAGCAACACCTTGCGGCTCAGCTTCAATTTGCCGCTGCGAGGGTCTTTTCCGGTCACCTGGAATTCGATGACATCGCCTTCCTTCAGCACTTCCTCCACACGGTCGATGCGACGCCATTCCAGCTCGCTCACGTGGAGCAGACCGTCCACTCCGGGCATCACTTCCACGAAGGCGCCGTAGGGCATGATGGTCTTCACCTTGCCTTTGTAGGTGGCGCCCACTTCGGCCTGGGGCGGG
>JBIIYD010000207.1:0-5397 GCA_044347005.1 Flavobacteriales bacterium
ACGGGCCAGGGCGGCGTCGATGCTCGCCTTGTTCTCGCTCATGATCTCCACCACACCACGACCGTCCACCTCGTCGATGCTGATGTGCGCACCGGTCTCGGCCTGGATCTCCTGGATCACACGACCTCCGGGTCCGATCACGGCACCGATGCTCTCTTTCGGGATCTCGATGGTGATGATGCGGGGGGCGTGCTCCTTGTAATCGGCGCGGGGCGCGTCGAGCACCTTGTTCATTTCGCCGAGGATGTGCAGGCGACCCACACGGGCCTGCTCCAGGGCCTGGGCCAGCACTTCGTAGGGAAGGCCGTCCACTTTCATGTCCATCTGGGTGGCGGTGACGCCTTTCGCGGTACCGCAGATCTTGAAGTCCATGTCGCCCAGGAAGTCCTCGTCGCCGAGGATGTCGCTGAGGATCGCGTGGCGGTTGCCGTCGCTGATCATGCCCATGGCGATACCGCTCACGGGTGCCTTGATCTTGATGCCGGCATCCATCAGTGCGAGGGTTCCGCTGCAGACCGTGGCCATGGAGCTGCTACCGTTGCTCTCCAGGATGTCGCAGTTCAGGCGGATGGTGTAGGGGTTGTCGGGCAGGCCGGGTACCACCGGCTTCAGGGCGCGGAGCGCCAGGTTGCCGTGGCCGATCTCGCGACGACCGGGGCCGCGCATGGGGCGGGCCTCACCGGTGCTGAAGCTCGGGAAGTTGTAGTGCAGCATGAAGTTCTCGCTGCCCTTCTTGGTCGCGAGGTCCACGGTCTGCTCGTCCATGGAGCTGCCCAACGTAACGGCGTTGATGGCCTGGGTCTCACCGCGGGTGAAGATGGCGCTGCCGTGCGTGCCGGGGAGCACGTCCACTTCGCCCCAGATCGGGCGGATCTGATCGGTCTTGCGACCGTCCAGACGCTTGCCGTGGTCGAGCACCACGTTGCGCACGCCCTTCTTCATGGCCTTCTTGAAGTAGCGGGCCAACATCACGCTGTCCGTCTTCTCCTCATCGCCGAGGGTGGCCATGCACTCCTCCTTGATGGCCTTGAACTTGTCGGCGCGCACTTCCTTGGCGCTGGCCTCCATGGCCACATCGTAGTACTTCTGGTAGCAGAAGTCCATGATCTTCTTGTCCAGCTCCTCGTTGGCGTTCTCGTGGACGTAGGTGCGCTTCACATGGCTCTTCGCCACGGCCTCGCCCAATTCCTTGATCACGCGGCACTGGTCCTTGATGGCTTCGTGCGCCAGCTTGATCGCTTCGATCATGTCGGCCTCCTGCACTTCCTTCATCTCGCCCTCCACCATCATGATGTCGCTGGCGGTACCGGCCACGACCATCTCGATGTCGGCACGCTCGATGTCGGCCACCATGGGGTTGATGATGAACTTGCCGTCCACACGGGCCACGCGTACTTCGCTCACGGGTCCATCGAAGGGGATATCGCTCACGGCGATGCAGGCGGATGCCGCGAGGCAGGCCAGCGAATCTCCGGGGTTCTTCTTGTCACTGCTCATCATGGAGATGACCACCTGGGTGTCGCCGTGGAAATCATCGGGGAAGAGCGGACGGATGGCGCGATCCACCAGGCGGCAGGTCAGCGTCTCGTGATCGCTCATGCGGGCCTCGCGCTTGAAGAAGCCACCGGGGAAACGGCCGGCGGCGCTGAATTTCTCGCGGTATTCCACGGTCAGTGGCAGGAAGTCGATGCCGTCGCGGGCTTCCTTGGTGCTCACCACGGTGGCGAGCAGGATGGTGTCGCCCAGGCGCACCGTTACGGCGCCATCGGCTTGTTTGGCCAGCACCCCGGTCTCGATGGTGATGGTCCTTCCATCACCCATTGTGATGGTCTTGGTTGTTCCTTGTGGTTTCATCTTCGTTTCTTCTTTTTCCTCGTTTCGTCTTTCCTCTGTTGGGGCGTTCGCGCCCGTGCTATGAAAAAGGGGCGACCGTGCTACCACGATCGCCCCCTCATTCGATCAGGATGTGCCTGCATGATCGGCCGGAACCCCGGCCGTATGCCGTGTATTACTTGCGCAGGCCAAGCTTGGCAATGATCGCGCGATACCGTTCGATGTCGTACATCTTCAGGTAGTTCAGCAATTGCTTACGCTTGCCCACCATGGTCACGAGCGCCTTTTCGGTGCCGTGGTCCTTCTTGTTGGTCTTCAGGTGGCCGGTCAGGTGGTTGATGCGCGCTGTGAAAAGTGCGATCTGGCTTTCAGCGCCGCCGGTGTTCTTGGCAGAACCGCCGTGCTCCGTGAAAATTGCCTGCTTGTTCTCGTTGGTCAGGTACATGGTACAATGCTAACAGGCCGCGAAGATAGACTTTTTCCCGATCCACGATCAACTCCTCAACATCCGGAAAATGCCGGCGAGGGTCTGCTTCATGTCCCTGCGGTGCACGATCTTGTCCAGGAAGCCGTGTTCCAGCACGAATTCGCTGGTTTGGAAGCCTTCCGGCAGGTCACGCCCAATGGTCTCGCGCACCACACGGGGGCCTGCAAAGGCGATCAAGGCCTTGGGTTCGGCGATGTTCAGGTCGCCCAGCATGGCGAAGCTGGCCGTGACACCTCCGGTGGTAGGGTCGGTGAGAATGCTGATGTAGGGCAGTTTCTTGCGGGACAGCTGAGCCAGCTTGGCGCTCGTCTTGGCCATTTGCATCAAGCTGAAGCCGGCCTCCATCATCCGTGCACCACCGCTCTTGCTGATGATGATCAAGGGGCACTTCCGCTTCATGGCCACATCGGCCGCCATCGCGATCTTCTCGCCCACGACACTGCCCATGCTACCCCCGATGAACCGGAAGTCCATGCACGCGACCACCACTGTGTGGGCGTCCAACTTGCCTTCGGCGGCGCGGAGGGCATCGTTCAGGCCGGTCTCCTGGCGGGTCTTCGCAAGCCGGTCGGTGTATTTCTTGGTGTCCTCGAACTGGAGTGGGTCGCCGGCGATCAGGTCCGCTCCGATCTCCACGAACCGGTGGTCGTCGAACAAAAGGGCGAAGTATTCAGCGCTGCCGATCTTGTCGTGGTAGTTGCAATTGTTGCACACCCAGAAGTTGTCCTCGTGGTCCTCGGCGGTCATTACCTCCTTGCACTCGGGGCACTTGTACCAAAGACCTTCGGGCGTCTCCTTCTTTTCCTCCGTGCTGGTGGTGATGCCTTCCTTGACGCGTGTGAACCAACCCATATCGATCTGTTCTGGAGGGTGAAGTTAGCAGTCGGTGGGGAGTGTGAAGGGTGCGGTGTGAGGTGTGAAGGTTTCGCTCCGGCTACACATCACACTTCACGACTCCGCATTCACACTTCACCTTTTCAGGCGATCGTGATGTCCTTGTCCAGGTAAACGTCCTGGATGGCGTTCAACAGGGCGACCCCTTCGTCCATGGGGCGCTGGAAGGCCTTGCGGCCGCTGATCAAGCCCTGACCTCCCGCGCGCTTGTTGATCACGGCCGTGGTCACGGCTTCGGCCATGTCGCTCGCACCGCTGCTGGCCCCACCGCTGTTGATAAGCCCGATGCGGCCCATGTAGCAGTTGGCCACCTGGTAACGGCACAGGTCTATGGGGTGATCGCTGCTCAGGTCGCTGTACACTTTCTTGTGTGTTTTACCGTAGCCGGGCAGGGCGTTGTACCCACCGTTGGTCTCGGGAAGCTTTTGTTTGATGATGTCCGCCTGGATCGTTACGCCCAGGTGGTTGGCCTGTGCGGTCAGGTCGGCCGCCGTGTGGTAGTCCTTACCATCCACCTTGAAGCCGTTGTTGCGCAGGTAGCACCAAAGGATGGTGGCCATGCCCAGTTCGTGGGCGCGCTCGAAGGCCTCGGCGATCTCCACGATCTGTCGCGTGCTCTGGTCGCTGCCGAAGTAGATGGTGGCACCAACGGCCACTGCACCCATCTCCCAAGCGCTTTCCACCGTGCCGAAAAGCACCTGGTCGTACTTGTTCGGGTAGGTCATCAGTTCGTTGTGGTTGATCTTCACCACGTAGGGGATCTTGTGGGCGTACTTGCGGGCACTGGCGGCCAGTACGCCATAGGTGGAGGCCACCGCGTTACAACCGCCTTCCAAGGCCAGCTTCACGATGTTCTCGGGGTCGAAGTAGGCGGGATTCGGGGCGAAGCTGGCCCCTGCACTGTGCTCGATGCCCTGGTCCACAGGCAGGATGCTCATGTAGCCGGTGTTCGCAAGGCGGCCACTGCCGTACAAGGCTTGCATGCTGCGCATCACCTGGGGGCTGCGATTGCTCTGCGCGAAGCTGCGGTCCACGAAGTCGGGGCCGGGCAGGTGCAACAGGCTCTTGTCGATGGTCTTGCAGCTATGGTCCAGCAGGTTGCTGGCAGCGTTCCCGAGGAGTTCCTCGATCTTCCCGGTCTTCAGGGTGGACATGGTGTGATTCCTTGTTGGTTGTCCTTGATCAGGGTGCCATACCCTGCTCAGGAGGGCGGCAAAGCTAAGGAATGCGCATCGGCCCTTCCAGCAGGAGGGAAGACCGACCCTGGGGAGCGGTCGGTACGGGATCGCATCAGAACGGATAGCCGATCCCCAGGTTGAAGTTGAACTGGGTCTTGTAACCGACCGGCACACCGGTTTCGGTCAACAGGTCGGCCTCGTACTGGTCCTTGGGTTGAAAGAGCCAGCGTTCGCCGCGCGGCAGGCTGGGGTCCTTGGTCTGCATGCCCAGGTCGAAGCGGACGATGAAGAAATCGAAGTTGAGCCGCGCACCCACTCCGGTGCCGACGGCCAACTCACTGAGGAACGCACGGCTGAAGTTCCCCCCGGGTTTGCGCGGGTCCTCCTCCCAGTTCCAGATATTGCCGATGTCGGCGAACAAGGCGCCTTCCAGGAAGCCGATGAGCTTGAAGCGGTATTCCGCGTTGCCTTCCAAACGGATCTCGCCGATGCGGTCGAAGGCGTCCAATGGTGCACTGTACGAACCGGGTCCGATGGACCTTGCGCGCCAGGCCCGTAACCCGTTGGCTCCACCCACGAAAAAGCTGCTTTCGAAAGGCAGCACGGTGAGGTTGCCGTAGGGCAATCCGGCCCCTGCCGCTACCCGGAAGGCGAAGCTGCTCTTTTCATGGATGATGTGCCGCCAGCGCAGGTCGGTGTCCAGCTTCACGAATTCCGCGTAGCGTATGCCGGCCACGGTGTAGAAGCTGTTGCCGCTGGTGTCCTGCGCCTCGGCACCCAGCACACGCATCGGTATGAAGAGCGGGAATCCGGCCCATTCGGGAATAATGCGGGCGAAGAATACATCGCGCTGGCGGGCGGCGGCCTGTGTGTTCAGGGTGAGCGCACCGCGCATGCCGGCGATCAAGTGGTTGGTGTAGCTGTCCGTTAGCACCGGGTCGTTCGAGCGTTGCAGGTAATCCACGAAAGCCTCCGACTTCTGGGGGATCTTGATCACGTTGATCT
>JBIIYD010000060.1:0-12646 GCA_044347005.1 Flavobacteriales bacterium
CGGACCCCGCACGAAGGAGTTCGAGCGCAAGCTGGCCGACTACTGTGGCGTGCCGCGCGTGATAGCCCTGAACAGCTGGACCAATGCCTGTGAATTGGTGCTGCGCTGGTACGGCATCGGGCCCGGCGACGAGGTGATCCTGCCTGCGTATACCTATTGTGCCACCGCCAACATCGTGATGCATGTGGGTGCGAAGCCCGTTCTCGTGGACGTGTTGGACGACTTCACCATGGACCCGGAGGCGCTCCGTAAGGCGATCAACCAACGCACCAAGTGTATCATTCCGGTCGATATCGGTGGGCTGCCCGCGCACATGGCGCGCATCATGCGCATCGCCGAGGAAGCTTGTCCACTGTTCACACCGGCCGTCAACCTGCGCATGGCGGGCCGCAACCCCCAGATGCTATTGGGGCGTGCATTGGTGCTGAGCGATGCGGCACATTCCTTTGGTGCACGCATTGGAGGAAAGGCCGTCGGTGCGCAGGCGGATATTACCGGATTCAGCTTCCACGCGGTCAAGAACCTTACCACGGCCGAGGGTGGCGCACTGGCATTCAACCTGCCCGCGCCCTTCGATGCCGAGGAACTCTACCGCCTCTTCAACACCATGAGCCTGCACGGCCAGAACAAGGACGCACTGGCCAAGACCCAGCCCGGCGCATGGCGCTACGATGTGGAGTTCCCCGGCTGGAAGTGCAACATGACCGACCTGCAGGCCGCCATCGGACTGGTGGAACTGGAGCGCTACGATAGCGAGACCCTGCCGCGCCGCCAGGCCATCTGTGAGCGCTACACGGCCGCATTCGCTGGCGATGATCGTTTTATCGTGCCCACGTTGACCGATGCTGGACCATCGACCAACGACCAACGATCATCGAACATCGAGCCCCGAACCACCAGCTACCACCTCTACATGCTGCGGGTCGCAAAGGCCACCGAGGCCCAACGCGATACGATCATCTCGGTCATCGCGCAACGGGGCGTCAGCGTCAACGTACACTTCATTCCCCTGCCGTTGCTCAGTTTTTACAAGGCACAGGGCAACCGTATGGAGGACTTTCCGAACGCGTACCGCCATTACAGCCGCGAGATCAGCCTGCCTGTGTACTACGACCTCACGGACGCCCAAGTGGACGAGGTGGTGCGCGCCGTGAAGGAAGCCGTCAACGAGGTGATGGTCGCGTGATGAAACGCTTGTTCGATATCGTTGCTTCGCTCGCCACGCTATTGGTCCTGTCTCCGATCCTGCTGATCATCGCGATCGTGGTCGCATTGGGGTCTCCTGGCGGTGCGTTCTTCCGGCAGGTGCGTGTGGGCAGGGATGGCCGTGAGTTCTTGTTGTTGAAGTTCCGGAGCATGCGGCAGGGTAGCGAAGCCCTTGGTCAGATCACCGTGGGCCAACGTGATCCGCGCATTACGGGAGTGGGCCATTTCCTGCGGAGCAGCAAACTGGACGAGTTGCCGCAGCTGATCAACATCCTGCGTGGGGACATGAGCTTGGTGGGTCCGCGGCCCGAAGTGCCCCGGTATGTGGCCCTGTACACCCCGGAACAACGGCAGGTGTTGTCCGTGCGACCGGGGCTTACCAGCCTGGCAAGCATCGCCTACATCAACGAGAACGAAGTGCTGGGCAACAGTGCCGACCCCGAACGCACCTACCGCGAAGTGGTGATGCCCGCCAAACTCGCATTGGACATGCGCTATGTGCGAGAGAGGAGTTTGCTGCTCGATCTGCGGATCATCGGCTCCACGGCCGGGAGGTTGTTGAACAGGTGAGTGAACATAGCCCCCCATCTCTTTTTCTCGTGCATTGTTCGTCGCACCATTGGCATATTCGACCGCGGCGATCAGGAAGATGACAAGGAAGAGTATTGCATCCCGCTTTCCGAGTTTGGGTGGATCGGTAGAGCCGGAATGCGCACCCGATCTCGGTCCGCACAGGTCGCGGATCGTACCTTCTCGAGCAGTGGGATGCCGGTCCATCGGGTGTTCATAGCCCGACCGATCTTAAAGTAGACTTTATAATAAGCCGACCAATATAAAGTGCACTATAACATTGGTCGGCTATTGGAGTGGGTTGCCGGTTCCCCGATGGGACCCTGTTGGTAGTGCTTATCCGTTAACTTTTCCCATGTGTCGACGGCGTTCCGGTGATGAGGGCGGACCGGCATCGCGAGTATTGTGGCAGCGGAATCCGTCTGGTGCCATAGGTCGACCAATAGTGAACAGCACTTTATATTTGTCCGACCAATCTAAAGTGGACATGAAATTCGGTCGGCAGCAATCGGTGACTTGGGAGCGTCTCCTGAAGCAACCGTACGTACACATCATCTTCGGAGCACGGCAGACCGGAAAGAGCACCTTGTTGAAGGCCTTGCTCCCCGAGGCGTCACTTTCGCTTGACCTTTCCCGCCCGGCCCTGCGGACGAGATACTTGCAGGACCCCGACCTGCTGGTGCGCGAGTGTGAAGCCATGCCCCGGTCGCGTCGGCCTCACGTGGTGGTGGTGGACGAGGCCCAGAACGTACCGGCCATTTTCGACGCGGTGCAGTACCTGTACGATAGCGACAAGCGGCGCTGGCGCTTTGTGCTGTGCGGAAGCTCCGCCCGCAAGCTGCGCATCACCGGTGCCAACCTATTGCCGGGGCGCAGTATGATCCACCATCTTTTTCCGCTTACCCTTTCCGAGAGGCCGGCACCGGAAGCCGCCGATGCGCCGAAGGCCCCCGGTGAATGGCCTTTTGCGCACAAGGTGCTTCGAGGCAAGGACATGAAGACCTTTCCGGCCACGGGGATCGAAGACCGTATGCTGTTCGGAGAGCTGCCCGGCATAGCCACCGCGCCCAAGGCGCAACGTGCCCAATTGCTGCGCACTTACTCACTGGTATACTTGGAGGAGGAGCTTCGGCGTGAGGCACTGGTGAAGGACTGGCCGGCTTTCGCGCGCTTTCTCCGTCTGGCCGCTGCGGAGTCCGGCGGCATGGTCAACTTCGCATCCATCGCGAACGAGGCAGGGGTGAGCCTGCCGACCGTGAAGACCTACTACCAACTGTTGGAGGACCTGTTCATGGGCTTCACCGTGCCGGCCTTCAGCGGAAGCCCTCGGAAGAGCGTGCTTAGCACGAACCGCTTCTGCTTCTTCGACCTCGGGGTTCGCAACGCCGCTGCCGAGCTGCCGTTGTCATTGGACATGGTGCGCACTTCGCCCGGCCCGCTCTTCGAGCAATGGGTAACGATCGAACTGTGGAAGCGCCTGCGCTACCGGGGCGAAGGCACGCTGCATTATCTGCGGACCAAGGCCGGCGCCGAGGTGGACCTGATCGCTGCGCACGGTGGCAAGCTCACTCCCATCGAAGTGAAGTGGACCGATCGGCCTACGGCACACGATGCGCGGCATTTATACACCTTCCTCGACGAGCATCCGGATCGGGCCAGGCATGGCTTCATCATCTGCCGATGCGCGCGACCACAGGCCATTGGCAAACGGGTAACAGCGATGCCTTGGTGGATGATGTAAGCAGCGCATCATCGCGTCACCCACGAACAGCATCGCATACCCGTGTGTTGCTACCTTCACACGACCAACCTTTCCCCATGTTCCTCAAACGCATCCTGTACTACCTGGATCCCAGTACGCTGTTGGGCAAGAGCAACAAGGACTCCAGCTTGCGGTTCATGCACGGCATCAACCGCATCAGCATCTTCCTGTTCCTGTTCTGTGTCGTGGTCATGGTGGTGCGGGCCTTGAACCGCTGAGCATGAACGCTGCGGCGGTACGGTTCAAAGCCCTGCCCATCACCGCACGGCTCGAAGAGGTGCGTGCTGGTGGTGAGTACCTCGGTTCACGGCAACATGGTGGGCACCGTGTTCATCTCTACCGGATGGGACCCACGGGACGCGAAGGGTTTTTCTGCGAAGTGTGGATGCGCCTAGGACTCCAGTACGTGGAATGGATCGAGGTGGCCACCAATGCGGAGATCCTCAGCGAGTACGTCAAGCTCGACCTGCGCGATCTGTTGTGATCCCGGCTGCTGCGCAGAGATAACGGCACCAAGTGCTCAGCTTACCGGCACTTCGTTCCAGATGCGCCATGCAGCTTCGGCCTGAGCCTCCAGCATGCGCAGACCGTTCACCACGGTGGCGCCATTCTCCGACCCCTTGCGCATGAAGAGCGTTTCCTCCGGGTTGTACACCAGGTCCACGAGCACATGCCCGGGGCCGATGCTGGCATAGGGCAATGGCGGAGCTTCGTTCACATTGGGATACATGCCCAGCGGCGTGCAGTTGATAATGAGCGTACACACTTTCGTAACGGTGCTGTCCACCATCTCCCAAGTAAGGTCGCCGCGCTCGGGACTGCGACTGATCATGCGGAACTTGATCCCCTGTTCGCGGAGCACGAAAGCCACCGCACGGCTTGCGCCGCCCGTGCCCAACAGTAGCGCCCGTGGTTTGCGACCATCGAGCAGGGGGAGGAGCGTACTGCGGAAACCCTCCACGTCCGTATTGTAGCCGGTGCTGCGGCCATCGCGAAAAGCGATCGTGTTCACCGCCCCCACGGCCGCCGCCAAAGGGTCGATGGCGTCCAGCAAGGGCATTACCGCTTGTTTGTAGGGTATGGTGACGTTGAGCCCCACCAGCCCGGGCACCTCGCGCAACAAGGCCTGGTAGTCTTCGATGGAGGGCAGCGGGTAGAGGTCGTAGCGGTGGTCCTTGAGGCCTTCCTTCTTGAACAATTCGGTGAACCACCGCTGGCTGAAACTGTGCGAGAGTGGATCGCCGATGAGCCCGAAACGCTTCATTTCTTTTCCGGAGCGAAGCGTTCCAGCACGATCAGCAGGGCGGCGCCCGCCAACACCAGCAGAACGGCCGGCAGCAGCTGCGGATCCTTGGTGGTAATTCCGAGCAGTTGGTCCATGTCGGTAAGTGTGGCGTAATCACCGGGCAACACATTGCGTTGGATGAAGGGCTCCAGATGGGCATCCGGTTTCCCTTCGTGTACCATCCTAACACTCACCACCTCCTTCCACGGCCAGATGATGGTGAGCGAGCCCAGTAGGAAACCGGTCAGGGTCGCCACGGTAAGGTCGTGGTGCCGCTGGAACATCCACGACAGCAAGCGCGAAAAGGCCATCAGGCCGAAGAGGCAGCCCGCTGCGAAGATCACGATCACCGGGATGTCGAAGCTCTTCAATGCGCTCATAACCGGCAGATACATTCCCATCAACAGAAGGATGAAGGAACCGCTGATGCCCGGAAGGATCATCGCGCAAATGGCGATAGCTCCGGAGAAGAAGAGGAAGAGGTAACTGTCCGAACCCGTACCTGCGTTTAGCACACCGATCACCACGGCGATCGCGGTACCGATCAGCAGGCCGATGATGGGGCCCAATGACCAGTGCTTCACCAAACGGCCGCATAGCCAGACGCTGGCAGCGATCAATCCGAAGAAGAAACTCCAGATCAATACCGGTTGGTGTACGATGGCCCATGTGATCGGGCGCACGAGCAGCAGGATGCTGGTGCCGATGCCGGCCAACAGCGTGACCAGGAAATCACCGTTGAGTTGTCGCCATGCAGCTTTGATACCTTGCTTCCGAAGCACCACCAAGGTTTCCGGGCCCAGGGCATTGATCGAGCGGAGCAGTTCCTCATAGATGCCCGAGATGAACGCGATGGTGCCCCCGGAAACGCCCGGTACCACATCGGCGGCACCCATGGCCATGCCCTTCAAATAGAGTTTGATGCGATCGCGTATGTTCATGATGAGGTTGGTGAACGTTCAGTCGCAGAAGATGTTGCTGTCCACGTCCGCCGCGAAGGCCGCTATGCCGCCGCGCAGGTTGTACACGTTGTCGAAACCGTAGCGTGTGCTCAGGGCCTGCACCACGGCGGCGGCACGCATGCCGGTGCGGCAATGCATGATCACGGGCACATCGCGCCGTAATTCATCGCGACGGTCCAGGATCGTGGCCATGGGGATCAGGGTGCCGCCGATGGTACACAGTTCGGCCTCGTAGGGCTCGCGCAGGTCCACGAGCTGATGCGGCGTACCGCTGTCCCGCAGTGCCTGCAATTCAGCTGCGGTCAATTCCTTGATGACGATGGACATGGGTGCGAAGAAAGCGCTTCCTGCGGATAGGAGCTTGCCAGCGTTGCTTCAGGGTACCTGGCGCAGCTTTTCGGCCACGTCCTCGGGCAGGAACTGGAAGAAGGTATCGCCGCGGAGGCCCAGCCGCAAGGTCTCCAAGGGTATCACCTCATCGGGACCGATGTTGCCCAGGTTCACGTTGGCGCCCATCTGTTTGATGAACCACACCTGCTGCGATTTCTGGGGCGCTTCCCACAGGATGTCCTTGGAAGGGACCTTGGCCGTGATGCGGTTGACCAAGGTGGTGTGGGCGTGGCCGCTGGGCCGGTAGATCCCTACATTGCCGCTCTCGCGGGCTTCGGCGATCACCTTCCAACTGCCGGCCTCCAGTTCGGTGTTCATCATGCGCACCCACTTGGCCGGGCTGATCAGGATGCCCGCTTCCTTGGAACCCACTTCGCTCAACACCGTGAAATTCTTGGCCAGCGTGGAGATGTAGCCGCACTTCTCCTTCGTGGTCATGGTGATGGAGCCGTCCGATACTTCGCACGCGTCCAACCCCAGCTTGTCCAGCAACTTGCGGTAATCGTTGAACTGCCCGCGGGCAACGAAGGCTTCGAAGAGTGTGCCACCCAGGTAGACCTTGATGTTTTTCTTCTGGTACAGCTGGATCTTCTCCTTGAGGTTGGGCGTTACGAAGGAGGTCCCGAAACCGAGCTTGAGGATGTCGAACAGGTGGCCGCTGGCATCCAGCAGGTCCTCTGCCTGGCGCATGGACAAGCCTTTGTCCATCACCATGGTCAGTCCTTCATCCCGCGGTTTGGCGGCACGTGTCGGGATGTGCGATAAGGGGTAGTTCATTTTCTGTACAGTTCCAGCAGGTGCACCAGCTGGGGCAGCTTAACCGCGTCGGGGTAATGCTCGAACAGTTGGTCGTGCCCGGCGTGGTCGGCCATGAGGGCCTCTTCGAATTCCAACAGGCCTTGCTGGAGCATTCCGTTCTGGAGCAGGTAGCTGACCATGCGGTAGCGGTACCTGCTGTTCAGCTTGTGTACCATTTCGCCCTCCTGCAGCTTCTTGATGGCGGCATGCGGACCCTTCACGCGCAGCAGCAGGTCGCTGTGCTCCAGCCAACCATCGAGGCTTTCCGGTTCCAAGGCGTTCAGCTTGGTATAGGCCGCCAGTGCTTCATCGTAGCGTTCGGCGCGCGACAGGATGTTGGCATAGAAGAACCATCCGTCGCCGTGTTCAGGGGAATGCCGGATGGCCACCTCCAGGTCCTTTACGGCCTCCTGCACCCGGCCCTGCACGTCCTTCACCACACCACGGCCGATCCAGGCGTCCACCCAGTTGGGGTCCAATGCAATGGCCTGGTCGTAGTGGATCAGGGCCTGCTCGTAGCGCTCCATCTTCTCGTAGCACTCGCCGATGTAGCTGAAGGTGATGGCCTGCGGACCGTCGTGCTCGATGGTCTCCTGGTAGGTGTCGATGGCGCCCTGGTAGTCGCCCATCAGCAGCAGGTTGCGCGCTTTGCTGAAGGAGGCCGAGGTGAAGCGTTCCTCGATGGCGAGGCAATAGTCCAAGGCCTCGTTGCTTTCTTCGAAACGATCGAGGCGCGCCAGCGAATTGCCCAGGTTGAACCAGGCCACGAAGGCATAGGGATGCTCGTTGGTGAAGCTGCGGAAATAGGCCACGGCCGACTGGTGCGCATCGGACAGGTCGAAGCAGTAGGCCAGTTCGTACTGCACCGCCTCGTTCTCGGGGTTGAATTCCAAGGCCTTCTTCAGGCAGTCGATTGCGTGGTCGTACTGCTCCAGGTTCTCGTACTCGAAGGCCAGGTCCAGCAACAGGTCGTCCTTGTGTTCTTCGGTCAGTTCCAGCGCCCGCTTGTAATACTGGACGGCCTTGTGGTAGTTGCGCAGCTGGCTGTAGATCCCGGCTTTGGTCACATAGACGTCCTCGTTCAAGGGTTCCATGCTCCCGATGGTGTCCAGCAGCTTCAGGGCACGGTTCAACTTGCCCATGTCGATCATCACATGCACCTCGGAAAAGAGCAGGTCCAGGGAACCCGGATGCTGCTGGTGCGCATACTCCAACACTTGTTGGGCTTGGCGCAGCTCGTTCAGGTCGAGGTAATGGTCCACGATCAACTGGAACTCCTCCACGTCGAAGAAGTAGCGGTCGTTCCGGTGTAGCATGGCCTCGTACCGCTCAACGCAAGCGTTCTGGTCGTTGCGGTCGGGAATGGAGTGGTGGCCTTCGTTCATGAAGTCGCACAGCTGGGTACTGCACGAGCAAAGTTAGTTGGATCCCGCCTCGGCCGAGGTCGAGGATGCCGCGTTATGAACAGCCGTGGGTGCGATCGAAGCCGCTTCGGATCGCACAACCACCTGTTCAACAGGCGATCGTGGACGCTCGGCCTGCTATGCCCCGGGGGCGGCCGGCAGCACGGGTAACTTTGCGGCCCATCGGCGGGGCCGCATCGGGTGCCTGCCATTAACCATACCGCATGACGCTCATTCGTTCCATTTCAGGCATCCGAGGGACCATCGGTGGTGCACCCGGCGAGGGGCTTACCCCCTTGGACGTGGTGCGCTACACGGCCGCTTTCGGTGTGCTGGTGCGCCGTGCCGCAGGCACCGCCGCACCGCGTGTGGTGCTCGGGCGCGATGCCCGCATCAGCGGCCCCATGGTACGCGACCTCGTGGTGGGTACACTTACGGGCATGGGCTGCGAGGTCATCGATCTGGGGCAGGCCACAACGCCCACGGTTGAAATGGCCGTACCCGGCGAAGGGGCGCACGGGGGTATCATCCTTACTGCAAGCCACAACCCCAAACAGTGGAACGCGCTGAAGCTGCTGAACGAGAAGGGGGAGTTCATCAGCGCCGAGGCCGGTGCGGAACTGCTGCGTATTGCTGAGGCGGAGGACATCACCTTCGCTGCGGTCGACCAATTAGGTACGGTGAAAGCCGTGCACGACTGGAACGAGCGGCACATCGCGGCCATCCTTGCGCTGGACCTCGTGGATGCCGATGCCATCCGCAAGGCCGGACTTCGGGTGGTGCTCGATGCGGTGAATTCGGTTGGCGGCGTGGCTGTTCCCGCCCTGCTCGATCGCCTGGGCGTGGAGGTGGTGAAGGTGCATTGCGTACCCGATGGCCACTTCGCGCACAACCCCGAACCCTTGCCGGAACACCTCACGGACCTTACGGCAGCAGTGGTGCAAAACAAGGCGCATCTGGGCATTGCCGTTGATCCCGATGTCGACCGCCTGGCTTTGGTGTGCGAGGATGGAAGCCTCTTCGGCGAGGAGTACACCTTGGTGGCCTGTGCCGATCACGTGCTGGCGAACCGCCCCGGCGATACCGTCAGCAACCTCAGCAGCACCCGTGCCTTGGACGATATCGCGGCAAAGCACGGCCGTAAGCGCCATGCCAGTGCCGTGGGCGAGGTGAACGTGGTGGAGACCATGAAGGCGGTGGGTGCAGCCATCGGCGGGGAAGGCAACGGCGGGGTCATCCTGAGCGAGTTGCATTTCGGCCGCGATGCCATGGTGGGCATCGCCTTGTTCCTCACGCTGCTCGCACGCAGTGGAAAGAGCTGCCTGGCCCTGCGCCGCAGCTACCCCGACTATTTCATCAGCAAGAACAAGATCGACCTGCAGCCCGGCCTGCAGGTGCAGGCCTTGGTGGATGCCATGCAAGTGCGGTATGCCAACGAGCCGCACAGCACGGTGGATGGCCTGCGCATCGAGTTCGGCAATACGTGGGTACACCTGCGCCGCAGCAATACGGAGCCCATCATCAGGGTCTATGCCGAGGCACCGTCGATGGCCCAGGCCGATGCATTGGCGCAGCGTATCATCGGCGAACTGGCCGCGCTGGCGAAGTCGGCCACGGTGGTGGGGTAGGACCGGTCCCTGTTCCGCAGTTTCGAACTGCGCGCTATATCAGGTGGCCTGTGCCGCCCGCATCATGCGCAACGGGGTTTCGGCAAGCGTGCTTCCTGGATATTCGGCAAGGAGGCTTTCGTACAGTGCGATCGCTTCCTTTCCATTCCCCAACTGGCCCTGGCAGAAAGCGATGTTCGCAAGGCCCATTTCACGGTAGCCCCAATTGGAGGGCGAAAGCAGCACCACCGCGCGGTAGCGGTCCACCCAGGCATTGCGCTGGAAAAAGGCCGCACTCCGCTCGAAAAAAGGTATGGCCTCAGCGAATCGGCCCGCCTTCACATGCCGTATGCCTGCCCGGTGTTCGCGGGTCACGATCAGTCTGGAACCCCAGGACCAGGTGAGGTATACGATGGCCCCCCAGATCAAGTCTACACCGATCATTACTGCAAGACCCGCCAGACAAGCGAGGATCAGCAGGTGCAATGCCGTGGCCGCCCAATTGGTGCTGGTGGTAGTTGGTACTCTGGCCGCCATGCGCTCAGGCTTTCATGCGCACCGTGGCTTCCATCGCCCACTCGAGCTCGTCCAGGAAAGCCTTCGTGCGGCGCTCCCAGGCTTCGGCATCGTTGGGTGTGCCATCCTCTTGGAAGTTGTCCTTCACCACCGGAACCTGCATGGCGCCGGGCACCACCCAAGCGCGGATCTTCCATAGGGTGAAGAGCAGTTGTGTAAGCACCTGTGAGCCCCCGAAAGCACCGCCCGACACGGATGCCAGTGCGATGGGTTTCTTCTTCCAATCCTCGGTCAATAGGTCGATGATGTTCTTGAGGCTGGCTGGAAAACTCCCGTTGTACTCGGGCGTGATGATGATGACCCCATCGGCCTTGCGGATACGTTCCGCGAAAGCCACCACGTCCGGTGCGGGTTCTTTCATGAACTTGAGCCGCTCATGGAAGATGGGGAAGTCGTGCTGGAGCAGGTCGATCAGGTCCACGCTATGGGTACCTGTAGCGGCGATCGAACGTTGCAGGTGCAGTGCTACACGGTGGCTCATGCGACCATCGCGGATGCTTGTGGACAGAAGTACGATGTGGGACATGTTCGGTGAGTCGGGCTGTATGGGTGCGTGAAGGTGGCGAATTGGAGCGTATACCAAGGAGCGGAGTCCTCTTCCCCTCAACCGATCCTGACGCTGGTCATCGCAATGGAACCCATCACGGTGCGGTCGTTGAAGAGCGATACCGGCTCGTTAACGGTCTTCAGGCCCAGGGTATAGAGCAACGGCAGGTAGTGTTCGGGTGTCGGTATGCTCAGTTGGAAGGCCCTGCCTTGGGCGCTGTAGTCCACCAGTTGCGCGTGTTCGTTGCTCACGATCAGTTCCTTCATGCGCGTGCCGGCTTCGATGGCCCAGTCGTAGCCACCATCGGGGTCGTTCCAGTTGAGCACACCCAGGTTGTGCACCATGTTGCCGCTGCCGATGATGAGCACCCCCTTGCTGCGCAGCACGGCCAACTCGCGCGCCAGTTCGTAGTGCTCCCGGGGCGACAGGCCGCGATCGAGGCTCAGTTGCACCACGGGCACATCGGCCTTCGGAAAGAGGTGTACCAACACGCTCCACGCCCCATGGTCCAGACCCCATTGGTGGTCGATCCCGATGTGGGCGCTGGTCACGGCCTGCTGCGTGCTTTGCGCAAGTGCCGCGCTTCCCGGGGCCGGGTACCGCACGGCGAACAACTCTTGCGGGAAGCCCCCGAAGTCGTGGATGGTTCGGGGCTCCACCATGCCGGTGACATAGGTGCCGCGCGTTTCCCAGTGCGCGCTGATGCACAGGATGGAAACGGGTTTCGGCAGGTCCTTGCCCAACGCTCTCCAGCCTTGCGAGAAGGGGTTATCCTCCAAAGCGTTCATCGGGCTGCCATGACCCAGGAAGAGCACGGGCATCGGCGGGGTGGCGGGCAGGTCGTCCGCTATTCGGGCCAAAGCCCGCAGGTCCAATGCGGCGCCCAAGGGCATGAGGCTCATGAGGCGTATGGCGTTACGACGGTGCATGTTCGGTTCCAGGGCACTTCGTCCCGAGCCCTAAAGGTATTCCATTTTGTTTCCATGGAAAATAAATGGAGTGTCGGTACGCGCGGTCGGGAGCCGAGCACTTTCGCTCGTAACGATGCCTTATCTGCCCGGATGGTAGGTGCGCGTGGCGTGTTGCTCCACCCACTTTCGGTCCAGGCTGATCTCCTTGGTCCGGCGTGTCAGGTACAGTTCCACTTGGTCGGCGTAGTGCGGACTATCGGCCTTGCTGCTTGCGCCGTAGGGCTGCACCGAGGAGATGTGCATGCCCTCCGCATGGAAACGCACGTGTTGGATGTACGATTCACCCGAGAAGCTGCGGAGGCGCCCGTTCTTCCACGGTTTCGAATGCAGTGCCGCAAGTTGGTCCGGCAGTCCGTCGATGGGCCAGTCGCGATCGCCGCGCACGTGGCGCTGCAGTAAGCCCAAGGGCACTCGTGTGCTGCCGAAGTGCTTTTGTAAGTAGCGTTTCGCATGGCGATAGGAGGCCACGAAGTCCTCGTCCGGGATCTCGTGCCGCTCGAACAGTTCGTGCCGCTCGTAAATGCGGTTGGAGAAATGCTGGAAGGTGACCAGGAAGAAACCCGCTTCCA
>JBIIYD010000264.1:0-3760 GCA_044347005.1 Flavobacteriales bacterium
CCCTGCACCTCTTCAAGATCGGGGGTCATGGGAACAAAGACCGGGTCGAGCAACTCGATCTCCTTCACTTTGAAGGGAGTGAGCCGGTTGCCCAGTGCCTTCACACCCTTTACGGCAATGAAGGCTTCCGTATCGATCTCTTCCACAGGCCTGTCGTTGCTGCGCTTGTCGAAGCTCATGCGAACGCGGGCATGGGGCACGATGCTGTGCAACGAGAGCTTGCTGTCCGGGTGCTCGGTGATGAAGGATACGGCATCCTTCGCCGGTTCGGGATTGAACCGCTTGACGTGGTACTGCTGTTTCTCGCCCTCCCAGTACACCGCGGTCACCACGGCCTTGGGGTCGTATTTCACCACGGTGAGGGCGTCGTCCGGGAAGTGGGTGCTCAACGCGAAGGGGAAGAGCTGGTAGTTGCCGCTGCGCATGATGGCGAGGATGCGGTCCTCGCCGCTGAACCGACCGAGGTACCGGCCATGTCCGGTGTCGTTGAGGCGACGCACGGTTTCATCGAACCAGATCGGAATGGCTCCCAAGGTGCTGGCACCTCGCTCCTTCTGGATGATCTTGCTCACGGAATACCGGGTGAGCAGGTTGCCTCGGCTACTTCGCCCCTTCACCGCCATCTTGGCGAAGTCGATGTCGAACTTGGTCTTGCGCAGGTTGGGTCGTGGCCTCAGCACCACCTGGATCACTTCACCGGCCCCGTCCGGATTCGCCGTGAAGTATTCGATGCGCGAGCCCTTGGTACCCGAGGTAAGGTCGTACTCCTTGTCGCGCGTGATCCCGGTAACGGCGAAGCGCTTCATGTAGAACGCGCCCTTCGGTCCGTCCTGGTAGACCATGTGGTAGATCGTGCGTTCGTCGCCCTTCTTCCACACCCCGACATGCAGGATGTCCTTACCGATGAACTTCTTGTCAGCCACCTTGGTCACGAGCATGGTGCCGTCGCTCCGGAAAACGACCATATCGTCCAGGTCGGAGCATTCTCCGACCAGCTCGAAATTGCGCAGGCTCCAACCGGCGAAGCCTTCCGTACGGTCCACGTACAACTTGCGGTTGGCCACGGCGACCTTGGTGGCCACGATCGTATCGAAGGTGCGCACCTCGGTCTTGCGTTCGCGGCCCGCGCCGTACTTGCGTTTCAGCTCCTTGAAGTAGTCCACCGCATGGTCCACGATGTGGTCCAGCTTGTGTTGCACCTCGGAGATGTTCTCCGCCAACTGCTTGATGTGTTCGTCGGCCTTGAAGCTGTCGAACTTGGAGATCCGCTTGATCTTGATCTCGGTGAGGCGCAGGATGTCGTCCTGCGTTACCGCACGTTTCAACTCCTTGGTGTGCGGCTTCAAGCCCTTGTCGATGAACTCGATCACCTGCTCCCAGGTCTCGGCTTCCTCGATCTTGCGGTACACCTTCTTCTCGATGAAGATGCGCTCCAATGAGGCGAAGTGCCACTGCTCCTCCAACTCGCCCTTGCGGATCACCAACTCCAGTTCCAACAGGCGCAAGGTGTTCTGCGTGCTGATGCGCAACAGCTCGTTCACCCCCACGAAGCGCGGCTTGTCGCTTACCCCGGGCTCGGCCGAGGCCACGATGACCACGGCGTTGGGGGCGATGCTCAGTTCGCAATCCGTGAAGGCGTAGAGGGCATCGATGGTGTTGTCCGGTGAAACGCCGGCGGCCAGGTGGATCAGGATCTCGGCGTTCTCGGCCGTGTTGTCCTCGATGTGCCGCACCTTGATCTTGCCCTTCTCGTTGGCCTTGATGATGCTTTCGATCAACGAGGTGGTCGTGGTGCCGAAGGGGATCTCGTGGATGATCAGGGTCTTGTTGTCCTCCTTGCGGATCCGAGCCCGGCACCGGATGCGACCACCACGCTGTCCTTCGTTGTACAGCTGCACATCGGCCATGCCACCCGTGGGGAAATCGGGCACGAGGTCGAAGGAGCGTTTGCGCAGGCAGGCGATGCTGGCATCGATGAGTTCGATGAAGTTGTGCGGAAGCACCTTGCAGCTGAGGCCCACCGCGATGCCCTCGCCGCCCTGTGCCAGCAACAAGGGGAACTTTACCGGCAGGAACACCGGTTCCTTGTTCCGTCCATCGTAGCTCAGTTGCCAGTCGGTGGTCTTGGGGTTGAAGACCACGTCGTGCGCGAATTTGCTCAGGCGCGCTTCGATGTACCGCGGTGCGGCGGCGCTGTCGCCGGTGAGCGTGTTGCCCCAGTTTCCCTGGCAGTCGATCAGCAGGTCCTTCTGCCCCAGTTGCACCAAGGCATCACCGATGCTGGCATCGCCGTGGGGGTGGTATTGCATGGTGTGCCCGATGACGTTCGCCACTTTGTTGTAGCGGCCGTCGTCCAGGTCCTTCATGCTGTGCAGGATCCTTCGCTGCACCGGTTTCAGTCCGTCCTGCAAGGCCGGTACGGCGCGCTCCAGGATCACATAGCTGGCATAGTCCAGGAACCAGCTGCGGTACATGCCGCTCACGGAGAAGCCTCCACTGCCACCAGCGCCGGGTATTCCCTTGGAATTCGTTTCTGCAGGGAGTTCCTCGCTCCCTTGGATATCCTCGTGTTCTTCGCTCATCACAATGTCGCACAAATGGTCTCGGGGCGGGCGTAGCTCTGGTTGTTGGCCAATCGCAGGCTCAGGCAAATGGACTGGCCCGGAAGCGGTTCCCGCCGGTAGCGGTAGCGGCTGCTACCCGGGCTCTCAGGGCTTACCGGCTGATCGTCCAGCCCATTTTCCAGGTCGTCCAATCGGACGGAGTAGGAAGCCGGCGAAAGGAATAGCTCCTCGCGCACCCGGAACACGATCACCTGGTACAGCACGTTGGTACCGCCGATGTTCACGGTTTCCAAAAAGGTCTCTTCGAACACGAAGACGTTCTCCCCGACATAGTCGCGATCGAACGGGTTGTTGTTCAGCTTAGCTATGTCCACATCGTCCTTGTAGCAGGAGCTCAGCAGCAGCAGGACAGGAAGCAGGATCGCGAGGTGCTTCATGGCAGGGGTATGCTGATCACTGCGGCCCACGTGCTCCCACGCTGCCCGGGTTGGTAGGCAAGCCCTTCGAAACGGATGCGCTCCTTGTCCTCGAAGACCGGTGGTACCCGCTTCGCCAGGTGCTTGCGGATGAGCACCGTCCCCACCGTACTGGCCACGAACAAGCCCGAGGCCACATACGCCTGGATGCGTGCGGCCTTCAGTTCGTCCTTGGCCGCAGGCAGTGCCTCGTCCTTGAGCACGTCGATCCGACCCGGATCGGCAGAGGCCGAGTAAGCGTCGTTGAGGTCCTGCAATTCATCGTACGACTTGTCCAGGTCGATGATGGCCACGGTGGCCCAGACAGCGGTGGCGCCCATGACCACGGGCGGCAGGTAACGCCCCCATTTGTCCTGCTTCTCGTACCGGGCCAAGGCCTTGCGGTAGTCCACGAAATCCTGTGAATAGCGAAGGCGTACCAGCACGTCCAAGGTGCGGTCGGGCACGATGGTAAAGGCCGTGTCCAGCATCAGTCGCTCCGGTGCCCAGAACACGAAACGATGTGTCCCTTCCGTGAGTGTCATTTCCTTGTCCGTCAAGCGGTACTTGCCGTCGAGCACGTACTGCATGCCCCGATCGGGTTCGAATCGGAACCGGAGTTGACCACTGGCCTGTGCCGAAAGTTGTGCCGGCACCACAACGGTCGCCACGCAGATCATCAGGAATGCACGGAAGCAACGGACGCGGTCGTTGCCTGCGCCGATCACCGAGGGTGCTATG
>JBIIYD010000061.1:0-12610 GCA_044347005.1 Flavobacteriales bacterium
TCCGATGCTGCTGGGCAAATTCGAGGAGGTGGAAAAGGCTGCAAGAACCGGACTTCAAGACCATGCCGAGCACTTTGTGCGTACCACGGGATCGGAAGGTGTACAAAGGCAGGTGCGGATCGGGCAGGTGGCCAGCGTGCTGGAAGAGGTGGTCGCCAAACGAGCGGCGGACCTGGTGGTGATGGGCAACCGCGGCAAGGCGGGGTCCACCCTGTTCTTCGGTAGCAACACGACGCAAGTGATCCAGAGCAGTCTGGTCCCCGTGTTGGCCGTACCGGAGCGCGCAGAGATCAAGCGCCCGAAGCGCATCCTGCTGGCCACCGACCATGGAGAACTTGAAGCGCGCACCTTGGACATGGTCCATCGGATCGCCCGGTCGTGTGATGCGGAGGTCCTCATCGGCCATGTGCAGGCCATGGAAAGTCAAGACCCGCCCGCCTACGACAAACACATGTTCGAACAAGCACTGAACGGCGTGCCCTACAGCTACCACCAGGTGCGGGCAGATGATCTCTTGGAGGGTATGGACCGCATCGCCCGGCGCGAAGGGGCCGACATGATCACGGTTATCCACCGGCATGCGGGATTCCTGGGAAGGTTGCTGCATCCGAGCGCATCGAAGGCGATCGCCGAGCGCATCGACCTGCCGTTGCTGGTCCTGCAACAGGTCGCGCATTGAGCGGGTCCAGCTAGGCATGGTCAGGTAGTTGTCTTTCAACCTGGATCACGTCACCGGACAGATCGCGCAGGTGACAACGGTCAGCCAACAGGATCGGGCTCGTTGGTAGAATTGCTTTGAACCAATACACGACTTCAATGAGCACAAATGCTTTCAAGAACAAGGTCGCACTTGTAACCGGGGGGAGCTTCGGCATCGGCCGGGCCACGGCCATCGCCTTCGCCGCAGTAGGCGCCAAGGTGGTGGTGGCGGACCATGTGGAGGACAGCACCACGGTGGATGCCATCCGCGCGGCGGGCGGCGAGGCCACCTTCATCCGCTGCGATGTTTCGCGCATGGCCGATGTGAAGGACATGGTGCAGCAGACCCTCCGCTTGTACGGAAGGCTCGATATCGCCTTCAACAATGCGGGCATCGAGGGCCTGATGGCGCCCACCCACGAATGCACCGAGGAGAATTGGGACCGCATCCACGCGGTGAACGTGAAGGGGGTGTGGGCCTGCATGAAAGAGGAGTTGATCGTCATGCTGGGTCAGGGCAACGGGGCCATCGTGAACTGCTCCTCCATTGCCGGTCTTGTGGGCTTCCCCGGACTGCCTTCCTATGTGGCGAGCAAGCATGCGATCGTTGGCCTCACGAAAGCCGCTGCGCTGGAGTATGCCAAGAAGGGGATCCGGATCAACGCTGTTTGTCCTGGTGCCATTTTCACGCCCATGCTCAGCCGCTTGGCCGGAGGCGACCAAGCCGCGCATGATAACTTCGGTGCCATGGAACCCATGGGGCGCATCGGTACCCCGGAGGAGATCGCCAGCGCGGTGCTCTGGCTTTGTTCGGATGGTGCTTCCTTCACCACGGGCCAGGCCCTGGCCGTTGACGGAGGATGGGTGGCGCAATGAACCGACGGACCACTGGCCAGAACACTCAACCCCATATGACCATGACCACCACCTACCAGGATATGTACACCAGCCTCGGCTACCTCTTCTACAGCATTGCTGCCGGTGATGGCCAGGTGCGCCCGGCCGAAGTGGAGACCCTCAAGGCGCTGATCAAGGAGCAATGGCTCCCACTGGATGACAGCCGCGACGAACTTGGCACCGATGCGGGCCACTACATCGACATCAGCTTCGACTACGCCAACGATCACGGGATGGATCCGGAAGAAGCGTTCGCGAAGTTCAAGCTCGACTACAAGGAGAACCACGCCCGCTACGATACCGGCCTGCGCCGCATGATCCACCAGACGGCCGCGGCCATCGCCAGCGCGTTCGCGGGTAACAACAAAGCGGAGCTGGGGCGCTTGGCGCAGCTTGAACTGCTGTTCAAGGAATGATCACAGCGCTCGCCGGCTTTGCCGCCTGTTCGGGCTTGATCTTCTTCAGTGGCACCCGCTTGGCACGCCTGGGCGATCGCCTCGCGGAGCTCACGGGCATGGGCCGCGCCTGGCTCGGCCTGGTGCTCATGGCCACGGTCACCTCGCTGCCCGAGCTCTTCGTGGGGATCGGCTCGGCGGGCATCCTCGGCAACGCAGACCTCGCCGTGGGCGATGTGCTCGGCAGTTGCGTGTTCAACCTGCTCATCCTGTCCATGCTCGACGCGCTTTACCGGGGTCCGGGCCTGCTGAGCGCTGTTACACCCAAGCAGGTGCTCAGCGCCGCCCTCGGCATCGTGCTGCTGGCCTTGGTGGGCTTCGGCCTCTTCCTGCCCGACCAGTACGTGGTGATGGGCTGGGTGGGCGCCCTCAGCATCGTCTTCGTCGGTGTCTACCTCATCGCCATGCGGATGGTCTATCGGCACCTCGGACAGGAGCCGCAGCCTGACCATGCACAGCGACCCGACCGCTCCGGCCTGCGCCGTGTGGTGCTGTGGTATGCCGTGCACGCCTCCGTGGTCATTACCGCCGCGCTCTTCCTGCCCGGCTTCGCCGAGACCATCACCGAGGAGACCGGGCTCAAGGCTTCCTTCGTGGGTACGCTGCTGCTGGCCACATCCACCTCGTTGCCCGAAGTGGCGGTGTCCCTCGCGGCCCTGCGCATCGGTGCGGTGGACATGGCCGTGTCCAACCTGCTCGGCAGCAACCTCTTCAACATCGTCATCCTCGCCATCGACGACCTCGTGTACACCGGCGGATTCCTGCTGAAGGATGAATCGGAGGCGCACCTCATCTCCGTGCTCAGCACCATCATCATGAGCACCATAGTAATCGTGGGGCTCACCTTCCGCACCGCGCCCAAGCGCTTCCTGCTCGCTTGGGATACCTTTCTGATCCTGGTGGTGTATGTCGTGAACCTCATCCTCCTTTACCGTATCTCTTGAGCACATGAACTTGCATTTGCGGGATATCGGCGATGTACGGCGCACCCACATGACCCGCGACCGGAGGCTGGGCGCCGCACAGGTGGAAGTGGCGCAAAGGACACAGGAGGAGTGGGTTGCTTCAGCTGATCGCCATCAGCTTGCGCTCGCTCGTTAACCCTTTTCTTTAAATCAGGCATGGACCCGCACACGCTACACCACCGATCGCCAGAGGATGCCTTGGAGCAGCAGAAGAGCAGGCTCCAGGGTCTCAGCGATGCGGAGGCCGCTGAACGGCGGCGCAAGCACGGTCCCAACACCATCCCCGAGGCCGGCAAGCGCCACTGGGCCTTCCTGCTCCTGAACCAGTTCAAGAGCCTGCTGATCGGCATCCTCGCCATCGCGGCCTTCATCTCCTGGCTCACCGGGCATGCGGTGGACATGTGGGTGATCATCGCGATCATCCTCATCAATGCGCTGGTCGGTTTCGTGCAGGAGTATCGCGCGGAGAAGGCTGTGGAGGCCCTGCGCAACATGCTCGCGGCCACGGCCAAGGTGCGGCGCAGCGGCACCGTGCGTATGGTGCCTGCCAGCGAACTGGTGCCGGGCGACATCATTGTGCTGGAGGAAGGGGACCAGATACCGGCCGACGCCCTGCTGCTCGAAGCCCGCGACCTGCGCTGCATCGAGGCGGCCTTGACCGGGGAGTCCGTGCCCGCAGCGAAACGCGTGGGCGCATTGCCAGAGGATACGGTGATGGCCGATCGCCGGAACATGGTGTGGAAGAGCACCCATGTGGCCGGTGGTTCCGCTGTGGCGCTGGTATCGGCTATCGGCCTGGCCACGCAGATCGGCCGCATCGCCGGATCCTTATCGTCGATCAAGGAGGAGAAGAGCCACTTCCGGCAGAAGACCGACAAGCTGGCGCGGCAGATGGCCATGATCGCCATCCTCAGCGCCGCCGCCCTGTTCGCCATGGGCTACGCCTTCCAGAGCATGCCGGTGGACGAGCTCCTCCTCGTCGCCATCGCCGCACTGGTCTCCGCCATTCCCGAAGGACTGCCCGCCGTGCTCTCCATCGTGCTGGCCGTGGGCGCCCACCGCATGGCCAAGCGCAAGGCCATCGTCCGCGAGTTCACCGCCACCGAGACCCTGGGCGCCGTCAGCGTGATCCTCACCGACAAGACCGGGACCCTGACGCAGAACGTGCTTAGCGTGCAACGGGTGTCGCTGCCCACCGGACCGGAGCTGCAGGTCACCGGCTCGGGTTGGTCACCCATCGGGAACATCCGGGAAGGGGATGCGGTGCTGGAGGGAGAGGCCCTGGACGTCCTGGCGCCCCTGTTGCGCGTGGCCGCCTTGTGCAATAATGCGCAGGTGGACCACAATGCCACGAAGGACAGCTACGAGCTGGTGGGCGACCCCACCGAAGGGGCCCTGCTCGTCCTGTCCCGCAAGGCCGGCGGCAGCGACCGTTGCGCGGGTCGGGACCGTGTGGACGACCTGCCCTTCAACGCCGACCTGAAGCTGCGCGCCACGCTGGTGCAATGCCAGGGAAAGCGGCAGTTGCTGGTGGTGGGCGCACCGGAGCGGGTGCTCGCCCTCTGCGACCGGGCCTGGGATGGCAGCGCCGCCGTGCCCATGGATGAGGCCATGCGTGCCCAAGTGCACCAGCGCATCGAGGAATGGTCGTCGCAGGCCTACCGCGTCATCGCCCTGGCCTTCCGCGATGCCGAGGAGGAGGTCATCGACAGGGAGCGCATCACGGGGCTTACCATGGCAGGGCTCACCGGCATGATCGACCCCCCGCGCGAGGACGTGCCCGAGGCCGTGCAGGCCTGTCACAATGCAGGCATCCGGGTGATCATGGCCACGGGCGATCACATCAACACGGCGGTGGCCATCGCGCGTTCCATCGGCATCATCCGGGGAACCGAAAGACCGGGCGCCACCCTCGCCCTGAACGAGCAGCAGTTGAACCGCCTGGACGCGGCGGAGTTCGACCAGGCCGTGCGCGAGGTGAACGTCTTCGCACGCCTCACGCCCTCCACTAAACTGCGCATCGCCGAACGCCTGCAGCACATGGGCGAGCTGGTGGCCATGACCGGCGATGGCGTGAACGACGCGCCAGCGCTGAAGAAGGCCGATGTAGGCATCGCCATGGGCATCATGGGCACCGATGTGGCCCGCAGTTCGGCACAGGTGGTGCTGGCCGATGACAACTTCGCGAGCATCGTGCATGCCGTGGAGGAGGGGCGCATCGTCTTCACCAACGCCCGGCAGACGAGCTTCTTCCTCGTCACCACCAGCTTCGCGGAGATTGCCACGCTGCTCTCCACCGTGGCGCTGGGCCTGCCCATTCCGCTCACCGCCACGCAGATCCTGTGGCTGAACCTGGTGACCGATGGCCTGTGCGACAAGGCGCTGGCCGTGGAACAGGGCCATGGCGATGTGCTGGGACAGAGACCCGTGCAACGAGGCGAGAACATCCTGACCCGTGAGGTGCTGCCTTTCGTGCTGTTCACCGCCATCATCATGGCCACGCTCGCCATCCTGACCTTCAAGTGGTTCCTGCCGGAGGGCATCGACAAGGCCCGCACCGCGGTGTTCGTGGTGATGGCCTTCGCCCAGCTCTACAACGCCTACAACCTCCGCGCCCTCAAGCGATCCGTCTTCCGCATCGGCGTGTTCAGCAACTCCTGGTTCAACTGGGCCATCGTCATTTCCGTGGTGATCCAGATCTCCATCATCGAGATCCCCGTGCTGCAGGACCTCTTCCACTTCAAGACGCTGACCCTGCCGGAGTTCCTGGTCCTGGCATCCGTCGGCGTATTGGTTCTGGTGGCGGGTGAAGTGTACAAGTACATCCGGCAGGAACTGCAGACCCGATGAACAGCAGGGGCCGGGGAGGGGCGGGGGTGAGCTTCGGTGCTCTTGGCCCGGTCCTGGGCCATCGGCACAAGCCATGCTCAATGGCAGACCATCGGTCGTCACGGCAACCAGCACCTTGTCTACAGGAACCGCGCGCGCAGTTCCGGCGTGGGCAGCATGCACGACTCCTGCTTGCCGAACCAGCGGTAGCGGTTGCGTGCGATGAAGCCGTACAAGGCATCACGTAAAACCTTGGGCACCAGAAGGAATACGACCGCCATTGACCACGGGAAACCCATGTCCTTCAAGATGTGCAGGGCGGCGGTGGATCGGGTGAGGAGCCTGCCATGCTTCAGGTAGACCACGGTGTCCATTCCGGCAGGTTCGATCGCAGTGTTCCTCAACAGCGCTTGTGCAGCGGCGGACTGGAGCGCAGCGAAGCGGAACCGCGCACGCTTGTCATGTGCGATGATGAACTGCACGGAACCGTTGCACAGGTTGCACACCCCGTCGAACAGCACGAGGTGGTCCGGGGCGTGGGTGGTCGTGGCCAAAGCAGCGATCGCTGATCCATGTGTGGAATGGACCGGGTGGCATCAAAGCTACAGCCCCCGTGGAAGAGGCTCTTCCACGGGGGCTGCGAATGCTCAACCGATCCTGTCGGATCACCACTTCACTACGCGACGCGTGGTCACACCACGTTCAGTAGCGATACGCACCAGGTAGGTGCCTGTGGGCAGTCCGCTCAGGTCCAACCGGTACTGCTGGCTGGCACCCTGAAGCTGCAATCGACCGGCAAGGTCCAACACCTCCAGTCCCAATAGCGGGAGCCCATCGGTTTCGATGGTGAGCTGGCCGGTGGTGGGGTTGGGGTACACCGAAGGCGCAGCCACGTTGGTCACTGCATCATCGACCACGTTGGTGCTGAGGCCGAAGGTGAGGTCGAGCACAGGAGCGAAGTCCGGGTCGGCAGCGCCGGTGAAGGTGACCACACCATCCGTGGCTGCGGGGGCAGAGAGGATGAACTGGGTGGTGCCGTCCGTGGTGATGAAGGGGAGCAGGGCATCGGGGACGCGCAGCTTGATCCAGTGGCCATCGCCGCCGTTGGAGCCGAGTCGGCAGGGCACTCCTTCCGCGTCTGCAATGGTCGTCAGGTCGTCCACCTCCACATCGGCCGTGGTGCCGAAGGATCCGTTCACCACTTTCAACTGCATGTTCGCGCTGATGGGGTTGGTGCCCGTAAGGCTCTCACGACGCAGGAAGATGTTGGCTCCTGCCACTTCGCCGCTCATGACGGTGGTGTTGAAGGAGAGCACCGTGGAGAAGCTCTCACCGGCTTGTGCGCCCACCTTGAGCGAGGTGGATACCACCCCGTTGGAAGAGACCGATCCCGCGCGCGCGCCACCCTCGGCCAGGATGTACTGGTCGTTCATCAGGAACTTGTGGTAGAACTTCTGCGTGTGGTAGTCGATCATGTCACGGTATCCGCCGGCGGAGAGGTGGAAACAGTCCTTGGTAAGCAGGTAGTCGCGCATGCTGTTGCGGGGCGATGGGTAGGTGGGGTCGCCATAGGGCAATGGCTGCGTGTAGGGAGCGTAGGACCCACCGGGGGCGATCAGCAAGGGGGTGTTCTGGCCGAAGGTGCGCTGCATGAGGCCGGTGGCCTTCACGAAATCGACATCAGGGTCGTTATCCACGTAGGCTTCGATCTGCTCGGAAAAGTCGTTGAGGATGGTGTTCAACTGAAGGAAAGTGGGGAACCCCATGCCCTCCCATGTGCCATAGAATGGATGGCTGGAGCCGAGCGGTCCCGCACTGGCGATAACCTCGCCGAAATTGGGATACATGTAACCGCTGTACAGGATCCGGATCCCCGGGCGGGCGCTCTTGATGAATTCGATCACCTCCACCAGGCGATCGAAGACCGCGTCCTTGAGCGAGTCGGTCTCGGCCTGCGTGAAGTCGATGTTCCAATCGCCGAGCACATCGTTACCGCCGATGCTCAGGTGTACCACCTCGATGGACGGGTTCGCCGTAAGCTGCGCTGCGATCTCGTTCTGCTTCTCGGCCGTCAGGAAGTCGTCCGTTTCAGCTCCGTTCTCGGCCAGTGTCAGGTTGGTGAAATACTCGTAGTTGGTATGCCCCCACTTGTCGAGGACATTATTGATGGTGCCGTCGACGCCCATGAAGAAGGCCCAGCTATCGCCCACGAGCAACACCTTTCGCTCCGTGGGTTCGGAACACTGCGCACGGGCACCGAAGGAAACCGCAAGTAGAACAATAGCGAGTAGTGTTTTTTGTTTCATGATGGGGATGTGGTTGTGCTTGAGTTCACCAAAGTAGCATCATCCTGGTGCAATTCAAAAAACAGCGAAAATCCTTCCCCTCGTCCGACGAGTGGACACCGTGCATCGGGTCGCCGGGAAGTGCTCGACGAAGCAGCCTGCGGAAGGTCTACTTCGAAAGGTGGAGTTCCGGAGTTTGCAGGCCGCCATACCTTTGTCGACCCAATTCAAAGCATGATACTTCCGATCCGCGCCTATGGCGACCCGGTCCTCAAGAAAGTGGCAGAGGACATCGAACAGGGCCATCCCGGGCTCGAGAAATTGATCGCCGACATGTTCGAGACCATGTACGCGGCCAATGGTGTAGGGCTAGCTGCACCTCAGGTTGGGCAGTCCATACGCCTCTTCATCGTGGATGCATCGCCCTTCGCCGAGGACGACGAGGACGGCAACCCTGCGGACGAGCCTGAGCTGAAGGACTTCAAACGGGTGTTCATCAACCCCTACATCGTGGAGGAGGAAGGGGAGGAGTGGCCATTCGAAGAAGGCTGCCTCAGCATTCCCAACATCCGCGAGGATGTGCTGCGCCAACCCAAGATCGTACTCCTATACCAGGACGAGAATTTCGTGGAGCACGAAGAGACCTTCGACGGTTTCGCGGCCCGGGTGATCCAGCACGAACACGACCACCTCGACGGTATCCTCTTCACCGACCATTTGAACCCGCTGCGTCGCCGGTTGTTGCAAGGACGCCTGCGCGACATCTCCCGTGGGAACACCGATGCCAAGTACAAAATGCGATTCCCCCTGACGAAATGAAGACCATGAAGACCCTCCTTCCCATGCTGCTGCTGGTCCTATGGACGGCCTGCGGAACCTCGGAAAAGGAAACAGCCACCAGCAAGACCGCCGAAATGGTGGAACGCATCCAAGGCATGGAGGACTCGCTGTTCAACAGCGGCGATTTCAACATGCGCAATGCACAGGCGCTGCTGGACGTGTACAAGGCGTATGCTGCAGCTTACCCCTTGGACAGCCTTGCTCCGGAATACCTGTTCCGCGCAGCTGGCGTGGCGAAGTCGATGCGCGATCCGGAGCAGAGCGTCTTCCTCTACGACCGCATCATCAAGGATTACCCCAGCTGGGACCGCCTAGCGGACACTTACTACCTGAAGGCCTTCACCTTCGATAGTGAAATGGACCGGAAGGGCGAGGCGCAGCAGGCTTACCAACAAGTGATCGATCAGTTCCCGGATCATCCCTTTGCGGAGCAAGCTCGTCTCTCGATCCAGAATCTCCAGTACACCGACGAGGAACTGGTGGCCAAGTTCAAACGGATGGCCGAAGAGGAAGCGGCCAGGAAGGCGCAGTAAGCATTAGGTCAACTCAGGGCCGGGTGCAGGAGCACCTGCCCGCAGGCCATGACACCCAAGGGACGTCCTGTGAGGCGCTGTCCGAGGAACGGGGTGTTGTGCGAGCGGCTTACGAGGTCGTGCTCCTCGCAGGTCCAATCTTCTTCCGGGTCGAACAGGGTGATATCGGCGGGTCCTTCGGCGATGTGCACATCGGGCATGCCCAGAACGGCACGTGGCCCATGGCTGAATCGTTCGATCCTACGGCGCAGGGTCATGTGGCCCTTGAGGGCGGTGTTGGCCACGGCAAAGCTCGTTTCGAGCCCGATGATGCCGAACGCGGCCTGACCGAATTCCACGAGCTTGCGTTCGCGATCCTCGGGCCTGTGGTCGCTGACGATGGCGTCGATGGTGCCGTCCTTCACGCCTTCGCGGAGGGCGTCGATGTGTACGCTGTCCCGCAAGGGTGGCAGCACTTTGTAACGTGTCTCGAAGCCTCGCAGGCAGCCATCGTCCAGCAGCAGGTTGTGCACGGCCACGCTGGCGGTAACGTTGAGCTTGCGCTGTTTCGCCTGGCGCACCAGTTCGACCCCTTCGGCGGTGGACAAGGTGGCCACGTGCAAATGCCCACCGGCGTATTCGAGGATGGCAAGGTCGCGCTGCAGCGCAATGGTCTCGGCGATGACCGGTATACCCTTCAACCCGAGCCGAGTGCTCAACGGCCCTTCGTGCATCATTCCCCCCAACCCCAGGTCGGGGTCCTGCGGAAAAATCATGACAGGCGGCGTTGCACCGGGCAGGCCGGAGGTGTACTGGAGCGCCAGCAGCATCAAGCGCGTATTGCGCACGCTGTGCTGATCATCGCTGAAGGCCACCGCACCGGCCAGGCGCTGGTCGTGCAATTCGGCCAGCTGCTGACCCTTCAAACCTTTGGTCAATCCACCGATCGGCAGCAGTTGCACCAAGTGACCTTCGGCCCGGCTCAGCAGGTGTGCCACACCACCGTGATCGTCCACCGCAGGAGTGGTCGATGGCAGCACCGCCACGCTCGTGAACCCACCTCTGGCCGCAGCGTCCAGGCCGTTGCGGATGCCTTGTTTCCACTCTTCGCCCGGCTCGCGGAAATGGGCACGCAGGTCCACCCATCCCGGGCTGGCATGCAACCCTTCGCGGCGCACTTCGGTGGCATCGCCCTTGGCGATCCGTTCACCCACCTTGGTGATCCGGCCGTCCTGGACCAGGATATCGACTTCCGTATCGTGGTGCGGACCACCGGGGTCCACCACCTTCACATGGCGTAGCAGCAGGTTGTTCATCGGGCCAGGCGGATCAGTAGCACTTCGGCGAGCAGGAAGAGCAACGCGAGCAGGATCGCCCACTTCCAGAGCTTGCGCCCCTGGTCGAGTTCGCTCAAGCGCATGGTAAGGTCGTTGTCGGCTTCGTCGATCACCGTGAATGTATCGAGACCACGCTGCGAAAGCAGGTCGCGCAGCTCGTCGGCGGTATAGGCTCCAAGGTCGCTCTCGACCCTCGGGTGGTCCAATGCCAGCATCAGCAAGGTATCGCCGTCCTGGGTTACCGCGTAGCTGCCGGCCGGCAGGTCCTGGTCATGCAACACCAGCGCTACTTCGCCCTGCAAGCGCCTCACCTCCGGAACCAGGTCCAAGCCATCGGGGCCGAGCAGGTGCGGTGGTTGTTCGTTCTGTAGTTCGATCCCTTCCAAGGGAATGATGGACTCGGTGCCGATCATGTGGTACAGGGCACCCATGGGGCGGGCCAACTCGGCCATGCGCAACAGCGACGTGGCGAACAAGGCATGGCGCACCAAACCGCCGGAGCCTTCGGCAAGAGGAGCGGCCCACAAGTACACCGATCCGCTTCCTATTGCAGTGCGGGCCATGTACGGCGATCCATCCTGCAGGCGCAGGAGCACATCGCTGCCCACCGCTGGCCGCAGACTCCACCGCTGGCGCACCACGGGAAGGTCCACGTTGCGTGGCATGGTCTGGAAGATGGCCTGGTAGAACGGCTGGTCCAGATCGATGCGGTCCACCTTGATCGTGGCGGTGTCCATGCGCGCCGGTGGTGCCGCACCGAAGGCACCCAAAAGGGCGGTATGGCCCGACGGTTCGGCATTGGCGGGTGGGAACACGCATACGCTGCCACCGGCTTCCACGAATTCGTCCAAGGCCTGCACGAGGCCGCTGCCAACTTCCGGTAGTCCGTTCAGCACCACGAGGTCCTGCTGTGCGAGCATCGAGGGGTCCAACGCACGGTAGGACTGTTGCACGAACACGTGCGTGCTGTCGCCACCGAACACGGCCCCTAAGGCGCGGTCGCTCATGGCATCGTCCCCCGAAATGAGCATTACGCCCAATCGATCGGTGATGCGATAGGCGATGTGCATGCGGTCATCGAACACCACCGGCTGATCCGTGATGCTGACCTCTCCCCAGTACGCTCCCGGCGTGTCGGAGGTGAAGCGCAGCGTGGTATCAACGGTTGCACCGGCTTCCACCGCGAAGGTGGCCAGGGCCCGCTGGCGGCCGCGCAGGCTCAAGCGCAACGGTACATTGACCAATGCTTGGTCGCCGAAATTGCGGATCCGAACGTGCAGTACTTCCGACTGCCCCGAACGTCGCACCGGCGTATCGAACCACACCGAATCGACGCTCAGGTTATCCGCTTTCCCTGAAGGCAAGGGCACGATCACCGTGGGCACGAGCGAGTCGTTGGTCCAGTTCTCCACATCGGTGGTGCTGCGTTGCAGGTCGCTGAAGAGGAAGCTGCGCTTTACCGGGGCATCGTCGGAACCCAGTGCTTCGCGCTGGCGGGCCAGCACCTTGGACAAGGGCCGTGCATACGGTCCCGACTCCACCTGGGCCACCGCTTCCACGGCTTCGTCACGGCTCAGCAGTATCTGCTGCCGACCATCGAAGCGACCTGTGAGCACCTGAAAGCGGTCGGTCGCGGCGAAGGCCATGGCCGTTTCCTGCGCTCCCTTGCGGGCCTGGTCCAACAGGCGTCCTTGTGCGTTCTGGCCGTCCATGCTGGCACTGTCGTCGATGTAGAGCGATACCGCCCGTTGCCCAACCTGGCCCTTATCGGCACCCGGGAGATAGGGCTGT
>JBIIYD010000265.1:0-3757 GCA_044347005.1 Flavobacteriales bacterium
TCGAAGCCGGCCAGCCGGTGTACTGCATCTACGTGGCCATCGGCCAGAAGGGATCCACCGTGGCAGGCACGGTGAAGACCCTGGAGGAGAACGGTGCCATGGCCTACACCACGGTGGTGGCCGCCAATGCCAGCGACCCTGCTCCCATGCAGTTCTACGCACCCTTCACCGGCGCGGCCATCGGCGAGTACTTCCGCGACACGGGTCGTCCGGCCCTGATCGTGTTCGACGACCTTTCCAAGCAGGCCGTGGCCTACCGTGAGGTGTCCCTCCTGCTGCGTCGTCCTCCCGGACGTGAAGCCTACCCCGGCGACGTGTTCTACCTGCACAGCCGTCTCTTGGAGCGTGCCGCGAAGATCACGGCCGACCAGACGGTGGCATCCCAGATGAACGACCTTCCCGAGAGCCTCCGGGGCAAGGTGAAGGGCGGCGGATCATTGACCGCACTGCCGATCATCGAGACGCAGGCCGGTGACGTATCCGCCTACATCCCCACCAACGTGATCTCCATCACCGATGGGCAGATCTTCCTGGAGAGCAACCTGTTCCTCAGCGGTGTGCGTCCCGCCATCAACGTGGGTATCAGCGTGAGCCGCGTGGGCGGTAACGCACAGATCAAGTCCATGAAGAAGGTGGCCGGCACCCTGAAGCTGGATCAGGCGCAGTACCGCGAACTGGAGGCCTTCAGCAAGTTCGGTTCCGACCTCGACGCCGCCACCAAGGCCGTGATCGACAAGGGTGCCCGCAACGTGGAGATCCTGAAGCAGGGCCAGAACAGCCCCATGCGCGTGGAGGAGCAGATCGCCATCATCTACTGTGGTGTGAAAGGCCTACTGACCAAGATCCCCGTGAAGAACGTACGCCAGTTCGAGGCCGAGTTCATCACCATGCTGCGCAACAAGCACAGCGACGTGCTGGCCTCCCTGAAGAAGGGCGATTACAACGACCAGATCACGGGTACGCTGGAGAAGGTGGCCGCCGATCTGGTGAAGAGCCTCGATAACTAAGAAAGTGACGAGTAGCGAGCAGTGAGTGGCGAGTTTTCGCCAAGGGCAAATCGCCACTCACTACTCGCAACTCACTACTCTATCAAGAAATGGGCAGCCTGAAGGAGGTACGCAACCGGATCGTTTCGGTCAACAGCACGAAGCAGATCACCGCCGCCATGAAAATGGTGAGCGCGGCCAAGCTGCGTCGTGCCCAGGACGCCATCATCCGCATGCGGCCCTACGCCGAGAAGCTGCAGCAGATCCTCAGCAACGTCAGCGCATCGCTGGACAGCAACGAGGGCAAGTTCAGCCAACAGCGCGAGGTGAAGAAGGTGCTGCTCGTGGCCATCGTGAGCAACCGCGGTCTGGCCGGGGCCTTCAACACGCAGGTGTTCCGCCTCGTGCGCAAGGCCGTGGACGATGCGAAGGCCCATGGGCTGGAGGTCTCCGTGCTCCCCATCGGCAAGAAGGCCCTGGACACCTACCGCCGCACTGGCCTGATGGACCAAGCGCTGCCTGCCGACCTGGCCAAGTTGTACGACGGCCTCAACTTCGACAGGACCGCCCCGGTGGCCGAGCTGTTGATGGAGAAGTTCGCCGATGGCAGCTTCGACCGCATCGTGCTGTTCTACAACAAGTTCAAGAACGCCGCCGTGCAGATCACCACGGAGGAGCGATACCTGCCGATCCCGCCCGCCGCTGAAAAGGTGAAGGGCGAGGCCACAAAGGGAGAGCACATCATGGAGCCCGATCGCGCCACCATCGTGGAGCAGATCATCCCCAAGAGCCTGAAGATCCAGCTCTACAAGGCGCTGCTGGACAGCAACGCCGCCGAGCACGGCGCCCGCATGACCGCCATGCACAAAGCCACGGACAATGCCGACTCCCTCATCAAGGAGCTGAAGCTGTCCTACAACAAGGCCCGCCAAGCCGCCATCACCGGGGAGATCCTGGAGATCGTGGGAGGTGCGGAGGCGCTGAAAGGTTAACGGGCTCGGTCGCCGTAGCTTTTAGCGAAGGCGAAGAAATCGTGAGGGGGCTGAGTCGTTGAGGGATAACGCTATTCGCTCGCACCTAACGGATATCGACCAGGAGCTTCATGCCCGTTCGATGGGCAGGTCGTGATCATTGGCCAGCAAGATGGCGTAGTTGAGTGCTGCGGTTATGTCCTCGTCTTCCAGATAAGGGTACATCGCCAACACATCCTCCTTGCTCCGTTTGGCTGCGAGGAGGCCGATCACCGTTCCCACGGTTATCCGCATGCCACGAATGCATGGACGGCCTCCCATCTTACCTGGTTCGAACGTGATACGTGGTGCCACTTCCATGAACTCAAAGGTAAGTGCGGACCTCGTTAACTGGTGGGTGGAACCCTGAACCCACTTCCCCGTAGAACGGTCCACTCAACACACTGGACCATGAAACGAATCGTACTCTTTCTGCCTTTGCTGGCCTGCCTTGGCGCAGTTGCACAGCATAACAACGACCACTTCGTGCAAGCCCTTGGGGGCAGTGCCACAGGCACCGAACACAGCGTGGTCTACGACACTGTACTACTTGACGAAGAGCCACCGACCTCTGAAGCGGAGTTGGAATTGGTGTCCTTCGAGGCCAGCAGCACAGGCCAAGATGGTGTCCTTGTCCGCTGGACCGCCATCAACGAACAACCCGGTGACCTCTACCGCGTGGAGCGCAGCAACGACCTGCTTTCCTGGTATCCTGCCACGGAACTGGTGGTTAACACCACCCGCGACGGTTACATCGCCCACCAAACGATCGACCGCGCGCCTTTCAATGGAGTGTCCTATTACCGCTTGATGCACGCAGGCAACCAAGGCGTGCAGGAGCTCTCGGATCTATTCTCCGTGCGCCATGATCTGGGGAACGACCTCGTTATCCACGACGGGCATGCTCCCGGCCACTTCGTTGTGCTGGCTTCAGGATCCATTTCCGAAATGCAGTTGCTGAACAACCGCGGTCAGTTCGTTCCCATGGACCTGTTCCTGGACGGTGTGCGCGTGCGTGTGAATGCAGAACTGCTCGAGCCCGGCACCTACTACGTGCAAGCGGTGGTGAACGGCAAGCGCACCATGCGCCCTGTGATCATTTCGCAGGGCAGCATAGTAGGCGGATAGCCGGGTCGGCCGATCGAGATTCGTAGAACCCGCTTTCGAAGGCTTCGCTCAATTGTGCACTTCTGCGTAGAACGCTGTACCCGGTCCTTGGATAGAGTGCCGCGTTCTTCTTTCAGCGATGGACCATAGACTTCCGGCAACCATCCTGATGCAACTGGGCTGGTTCGACCTGCGGAGCCTGGCTTGGCGGCATTTCTCTCGGGCGGTATGAAGGGCAGTGCGACTGCGAACCAGATGACTTCCTCAGGGAGGACCTCGCGTCGGAACGACCGGCTCACATGCCCCGAGCGATCGGCGACCAACCCTTATGGTTCGATAACGCGCTCTCATTCGGCCTGATCGCTGAGCGATCCCACTTTCTCTCTCGTATGCCTTGTGCGCTGAACAGGCGCCCGGCAATTCAGCCAGGACCGGGTGGTGGTTCGAACCCGCGGATCGTAGCACCAGAACGGCCTTTCCAGGTCTGGTCGATGCTATGCTGCCTTCCGGCTATCTCAACATGTCCTACTGATCCGGCAATGAAGAAGCGAACGGTCGGCACGATCTGTGGATCGCCCTGTGCATGAAGAAAACCGATTCACGAAGTCTGTCCGATGATGCGCTCAATGAGCGTCGCCGTCAAGTGGTGCGTTG
>JBIIYD010000266.1:0-3751 GCA_044347005.1 Flavobacteriales bacterium
GGTGAAATGGGCGATGCTGCCCACCTCGGCCACGAAGGGTCCGGACAGGAAGGAGGGCATCTTGTTCACGGTGCTTCGGAAAGAATGCTGCAAGGTACCCGAAGCCCTGCTTCATGGGCATGACGCCGAGCAGGTGCCAAGGATGGCTGGATCATTGGGGTCCCATGGAACTGTGCATCTTCGCACCGCAATTACCCGACCATGCGCCATTCCCTCGTCCTGATCGTGTTGCTCGCCGCCACCCTGACCCATGCGCAGGAAGCGCAGGTGGCGTTGGACACGGTGCAGGTTTCAGCCACCCGCATCGCAAGCCCCCTGCCCCGCACCGGGCGCCACTTGCAGGTGCTCGACAGTGCCCTGCTGGCCACCGCGCCACGCCCCGAAGCCAGCGAGATCCTGCGCTCGACCACCCTGGTGGACGTGCGCCAGCGCGGTCCCTTCGATGTGCAGACCGATCTGGGCATCCGCGGCGGCACCTTCGACCAGGCCTTGGTGCTGGTGGACGGCATCCCCATGACCGACCCGCAGACCGGGCACCACTTGATGAACATACCGTTGCTGGCGGATGCGCTCGAACGCGTGGAAGTACTCTATGGCGGAGCCTCGCGAACCTTCGGCGGCGGGGCCTTCAGCGGGGCGGTGAACCTGATCACGCGCGAACCGGCGGGCCACAAGGGAAGCCTGCTGCTGGAAGGCGGCGAGTACGGCTCGTACCGCGCGCGACTGGTGCAGGATGTCGCCAACGCCAACGGTGGCCTGCGTCTATCGGCCTTCCACGGGCACAGCGACGGCTACGTGCCCAACAGCGACTTCGATATGACCGGTGGGCATCTCAACGGCGTACGCCGGTGGAAGAAGCTGAAGCTGAAAGGCCAGTTGGGGGCGGTACACAAACGCTTCGGGGCGCAGAACTTCTACAGCTCCACCTACCCCGACCAGCAGGAGATCACCGGCACCTACCTGGGCGCCCTGGAGCTGGGCAACGACAAGAGCCCCTGGGCCTGGAACGTGCGTGCTTACGGCAGGCAGCACGACGACCAGTTCCAGCTGTTCCGCGAAAGCGAGGACTACTACCGCTACGACAACGGGTTCTTCATCCGCGGCGCGGCGGACACGGCCCGCTTTACGCCCACCTTCTTCTACACCTTCCACAACCGGCACCGCACCCGGGTGGGCGGTGCCGAAGCCACGGTGCGGCGCTCCTGGAAGGCCGGCACCACCGCGGTGGGCGTGCATGGGCGCTACGAGCACATCCTGAGCAACGTGCTGGGCAAGCCCTTGGAAACACCGATCGAGGCGCCCGGAGCACGCGAAGCCTTCACCCGCGAGGATGAACGGTCGAACGTGGCGGTGCACGTGGACCACCGTTACGAGCGCGGCAAGTTCGGTGTGGACGCCGGGCTGCTGCTGAACGTGAACAGCCAGTACAGCCCGGAATGGGTGCCCGGTGCCGATGTCTTCTACCGCTGGAACACCAAGCACAACACCTACGCCAGCGCCGGCCGCTCATTCCGCCTGCCCACCTGGACGGACCTGTACTACAACAGGGGCGGTGCGCAAGGCAGCCTGGACCTGTTGCCCGAGCACGCGGACCAGCTCGAACTGGGACACCGTGTGTACGGCTCGCGGTGGAAGGCCTCCGTGGCCCTGTGGCGGCGCATGGGCGACGACCTCATCGATTGGGTGAAGCTCCCGGGTGAAACCACCGTGCGGGCGTCCAACATCACCGCCGTCGATCTCAACGGCGTGGAATTCTCGGGCAGCTTTTACACCACGGACCAACGCGGACAAGGCGGACTGATGTATGCCTACCAGTGGGCCGACCAGCAGGAATTCCCCTTCACCTCGCTGTACGTGCTCGATTACCTGACCCACAACGTGGTGGGCTGGTGGCAGCAGGAACTCGTCGCGGGGTTCAGCGCCCGCGTGAACGCCACCTGGCGCACGCGCAACGGCAACTACGTGCGCTTCGACGACGGCACCACCGTCGAGTACCCCGACCCCTTGCGCATCGACCTGCGGGTGGATTGGAAGAAGGGTCCGGTGGGCCTCTTCGTGAGCGGCACCAACCTGCTGGACGCCGAACAGGTGGACCGCGGCAACGTGCCCCTGCCCGGCCGCTGGCTCATGGGTGGGGTGAGCGTGACCTGGGGTAAGTGATCCGGAACGGGACCAGGCGCCGCGCCTGAGCACTTCGCACTGGCAAGTGACCGATCGTTGTGGACCAAGGGCAACGGCCGCATGATGGATGGCCGGTGCCTGCGATCCATGTCCGGCACGGTCGGCCGCTGGGCGCCCCGCTATCTTCGCCGCGACACCGACCCCATGGACCATGCTCAGACTGGAAGGCATCGTTAAACGCTACGGCGACCACACCGCGCTCAATGGCATCTCCTTCGAGGTGCATGCGGGACGCGTGTTCGGGCTGCTGGGACCCAACGGCGCCGGCAAGACCACGCTCATCCGCATTATCACCCGCATCACCGGGCCCGATGAAGGACAGGTGTACCTGGACGGCAGGCCCATGACCAGCGAGGACGTGGCCCACATGGGCTACCTGCCCGAAGAGCGCGGGCTGTACAAGAAGATGAAAGTGGGCGAACAAGCCCTCTACCTGGCACGGTTGAAGGGCCTTTCCAAGGTGGACGCCACCAAGCGGCTGAAGGAGTGGTTCGAACGTTGGGAGATCGACGGCTGGTGGAACAAGAAGGTAGAGGAGCTGAGCAAGGGCATGGCCCAGAAGGTGCAGTTCATCATCACCGTGCTGCACGAGCCCAAGCTGCTGATCCTGGACGAACCGTTCAGCGGCTTCGACCCCATCAACGCCGAACTGATCCGCAGCGAGATCCTGCGCCTGCGCGACAGCGGAGTGACCGTGATGCTGAGCACCCACAACATGGGCAGCGTGGAGGAACTGTGCGACGACATCGGCCTGATCGATTCCGCCAAACTGGTGCTGCACGGCGGCGTGCAGGAGATCCGCAGGCGCTACGCCACCAACACCTACCGCATCGAACTGGAAGGCAACCCGGTGGCACTGGGCAATGCCCTTTCGTTCACCGGCGAGCTGCTGGGCGCACAGCAGAAGGACGGCCACACCGTGGCGCGGGTGCGGCTTACCAAGGGCATGAAACTGAACAACGTGCTGGGCCAGCTGCTGCCTGCCGCGAACATCCTCGGTGTGCAGGAGGAGATCCCGCGCATGCACGACATCTTCATCAGCGCCGTGAGCGAACAACAACCCGCGATGGTGCCGGCGGACATGACCGAGTGAAAATGGTGAAAGGTGAAATGCGAAAGGTGAAAAGCGACTTGTGAATTGAGGAAGTTGGATAGGGAAGGTTGAAAAAGTCGTGGGGTACTAACGAAAGATCGGACTACAGCATGAACAAGATCGGCCTCATCCTCTACCGGGAATTCATCACCCGGGTGCGCAAGCCCAGCTTCCTGATCATGACGATCCTGGGGCCGGTGCTCATTGCGGCGGGCATCACCCTCACCGTGTACCTCGGCATGCAGGAGAGCGGTGACCACAACGTGCTGGTGGTCGACCAGGGCGGCATCATCAGCGGCAAACTCCGCGACAGCGACAAGCTGCACTTCTTCGTGGACCAGGGCATCTGGACGGACAGCGCCTTCAAGGCAAGTCCCTATTCGGTGATGGTGGAGGTGAACGACGACATCCTGAACACCAACACGGTGCTTTTCTTCTACAAGGACCTGCCCAGCCTGGGTGTGCAACGCACCATCA
>JBIIYD010000062.1:0-12596 GCA_044347005.1 Flavobacteriales bacterium
CTGGTCCCGCAGGCTATCCAAAGACTTTGAGATCACCACACAAAGCTCAGAAGCCTTCGTCAAGATCTCGATGATCCACCTACTACTTCGCAAGATCACCTGCTAATGCAAACAGGTTCTTAGGTGGTGCAAGCTCACGGCACTGGTGATGGTGGCTGCATGGGCCAATGCCTGCACCCGTTTGTTGGCGAGGGAGCCACTCAGTCTTCGACCCTGGCTATTGAGCAGGAAGGCTCGCCGTCCATCGGTTTCCTGCAGGCGCACTCGCAGTGGGCGTTCGTATCGCACATAGACGCACAGGTCCTCGGCCACCCGGGGCGGGTAAGGGATCTCACGGCGCTTGGCATACTTGCCTGCACGCACCGTGAGCCGGGCATTAAGCAGGTCCACGTCCTGGAGGTCCAGGTCCAGCGCTTCTTGACGTCGCAGTCCACATCCGTAATAGAGCGCGAGCAGTGCCCGGTCCAGGGGGGTGGAACAGTGTGCATAGATGGCCTGAACCTCTTCTTCGCTCAGCGCTGTACGTCCCGGACTCGTCGGTCGGGGAAAGTCCAAGCCGGTCATCGGGTCGAAGGGGATGGCCTCAAGACGCACCAACCAAACGAAGAAAGTGCGCAGGGCGAAGAGGTGGTGCCCTAGCATCCGGCTCGACAACCCACCGCCACGGCGCGCGTTGGGGCGATCGTACAGGTACATATAATGGTCCTGTATCTCTTGGGGTCCGATCAGGTCGAGGCGCCATACTCCGGTCGCCTCCATCCGGTAAAGGAATTCCCGGAGCATCGAGGGCAACATGGAAACACTGCCACACCCGTAGCCTGTGTTCGATAGGTACCTATCCGCCCATGCGGGGTCATCAAGGCATGTACAATGACCACAAGAACTAATGAATAGGACCAAGGATCACAGTCCGCGGGAGCGGGGAAGGACCGTACTATCCGATCAGTTCATCCACCACCTCCTCCGGATCCTTCACCCCCTCCACCATGCCCAGCACCTTCAACATCACCCGGTCCAACAAAGTATCCGGGCAACTCGCCCCACTGGTGAGGATGATGGTGATGGGTCGCCGTCCTTCGACTCCGCTCAGGACAGGCAACCAACCCATCGTGCGTTCCAGCTTGTGCGCCGGATAGTTGAAGTGCTCGATCTCCTCCGCGCTCAGTAGCTCCTTATCGCCGTTGATGAAGTAGGTGGGGAACTTCTGTTCCAGCAATTCCACCAGGTGGCTGGTGTTGCTGCTGTTGTAGCCGCCCACCACCAGCGCCAGATCGGCTTCGGCCTTCAGCAGTTCGGTGGTGGCGTCCTGGTTGTCGTTGGTGGCGTAACAGAGCGTATCGCGCGTGTCGGCGAAGTGGTCCTTCAGTTCTGCTTCGCCGTATTTCCGAAGCATCACCTGCTTCAGGTGGTCGGCAATGGCCTGTGTTTCGGTGGCCAGCATGGTGGTCTGGTTCACCACCCCGATGCGTTGCAGGTGCTTGGCAGGATCGAAGTCCGGTGTGCATCGCGTTCCGAACACTTCCGCGAAGCGATCGATCGGTTCTTCGCCTGCGATGATGCGGCCCAACAGCTGGGTCTCGGCCATGTCCTTCACGATCACCGCCGGGGCATCCTTTGCCGTGTGGCTGAAGGTGGCGCGTGTCTCCTCATGCGCGGCCTTCCCGTGGATCACCACCGTGTAGTCCTTCTGGCCCAGTTGTGCGCTGCGGTTCCACACCTTCTCCACGAAAGGACACGTGGTGTTGTGCTTCAGCGGGTCGATGCCGATGGCCTTCAGGCGGGCTTCGGTCTCCAGCGTGGTGCCGAAGGCGGGAATGATCACGATGTCGTCGGCCGTCAGTTCCGCCCAATCCATCAGCATGGTGCCGTGGGTGTCCTGGATGAAGCGCAGCCCGTGGCTTTCCAGATCGGCGTTCACCTCGGGGTTGTGGATCATCTGGCTCAGCAGGAAGATCCGTTTGCCGGGGTTTTCCTCCAGGGCCTTATAGCTGATCTCGATGGCGTTCTCCACCCCGTAGCAGAACCCGAAGTGCCGCGCGAACACGAAGCGCACCGCGCCCAGGTCGAGCAGGGTAGGGCTCATGTCCTTCTTCTTGGGGTCCTGCGCCTTGCGGAAGGCTTTCAGGCGCCCGATGAGATCACTGCGGTAATGGGAAGGGATGGTGAAGGAGCGCACGAGGGATGTGGAAATGTGGGAATGGCAGGATGTGGAAATGGTCGAAATCCGGGAATGGCAGGATGAGGAAATGCGAGAGGATGTGGAAATGCGAAAATGTGGAAATGCGGGAAATGCAGGAAGTGGAAATGCCTGGATCCAACGCTGGCCGGACTACAACGACAAAGGTAGCAGGGCTGTTCTCGAAGCGAAGCGCCACGCGTCAGGTCAAGCACACATCCCCTCATTTCCACATCTCCACATCAATTTTCCGACCTCCACATTCAATCTGTTGATCATCAGCATTTTCCTTACATTTGCGGCCCCGTTCCGGGAAACCTGCCGTGACGCAGCAGGTACATAACGAACCCTTCCGGACAGCGTCCTTGGTCCGGGATACAAGTAAACAGCTCGCCCCTATGGCAGCAGAAGAACAAACTGGCGCCGAAATGGCCGCCGAAACGCCGGAAACCGAACAGGTTGCCGCCCCAGTGGCCCACGTAGAGGCCGCCCCAGTAATGGAAGCAGCACCCAAGGTCTGGGCCAAGCGTGCCGCCCCGGTTTCCACCAAGGTGGGCAGCCGCACCACGGTAACCTTCGCGGAGCCCACGGGCGATTTCGATTGGGCCGTGATCGAGGACGACCGCAAGGCCATCTCGGCAGCCGACCGTGAGAAGATGGAGAAGTCCTACGAGGACACCCTCAGCAGCATCTCCGAGCGGGAGGTCCTGATGGGTACCGTCGTGGGCATGAACAAGAAGGAAGTGGTGATCAACATCGGCTACAAGTCCGAAGGTGTGGTCCCCATCAGCGAATTCCGCTACAAGACCGATCTCGCCATCGGTGACCAGGTGGAAGTCTACATCGAGAAGCAGGAGGACCGCGGCGGCCAGATGGTGGTGAGCCACAAGACCGCCCGTGTGCACAACGCCTGGGGCAAGGTGAACCATGCCATGGAGACCAACGAGATCATCACGGGCTACGTGAAGTGCCGCACCAAGGGCGGCCTCATCGTGGACGTGTTCGGCATCGAGGCCTTCCTGCCCGGCAGCCAGATCGACGTGAAGCCCATCCGCGACTACGACCAGTACGTGGGCAAGAACATGGAGTTCAAGGTCGTGAAGATCAACCAGGAGTTCAAGAACGTTGTTGTGAGCCACAAGGCCCTCATCGAAGCGGAACTCGAGGCCCAGAAGAAGCAGATCATCGGCGGCCTGGAGAAAGGCCAGGTGCTCGAGGGTACCGTCAAGAACATCACCAGCTACGGGGTGTTCGTGGACCTCGGTGGCGTCGACGGTCTCATCCACATCACCGACCTCAGCTATGGCCGCGTAAGCCACCCCGAGGAAGTGGTGAAGCTGGACGAGAAGATCAACGTCGTGATCCTGGATTTCGACGACGAGAAGAAGCGTATCGCCCTCGGCTTGAAGCAGCTCAGCTCGCACCCTTGGGATGCACTGAGCGCCGACCTCAACGCCGGCGACAAGGTGAAGGGCAAGGTGATGGTGATCACCGATTACGGCGCGTTCGTGGAAGTGGCTGCCGGCGTGGAAGGCCTGCTGCACGTGAGCGAAATGAGCTGGAGCCAGCACCTGCGCAGCCCCAAGGACTTCCTGAAGGAAGGCCAGGAGATCGAGTGCGTGGTGCTGAACATCGACCGCGAAGAGCGCAAGATGAGCCTGGGCATGAAGCAACTCGCCGCCGACCCCTGGGCCGACATCGAGTTCAAGTACCCGCTGCGCAGCAAGCACACCGCCAAGGTGCGCAACTTCACCCACTTCGGCATCTTCGCCGAGCTGGAGGAAGGCGTGGACGGCCTCATCCACATCAGCGACCTCAGCTGGACCAAGCGCATCAAGCACCCGAGCGAATTCTGCGCCGTCGGTGACGAGATCGAAGTGATGGTCCTCGAAGTGGACAAGGAGAACCGTCGCCTCAGCCTCGGTCACAAGCAAGTGGAGGAGAACCCCTGGGAAGTGTTCGCAGGGGTGTTCACCACGGGCAGCGTGCACGAGGGAACGATCACCGGCCGTGCCGGACAGAACTTCGTGGTAAGCCTGCCCTACGGTGTGGAAGGCACTGTTACCGCCAAGCACCTGAAGAAGGAGGACGGTTCCAAGGCCGATGTGGAGGACAAGCTGCCCTTCATGGTCCTGGAGTTCAATGGCGAAGCACGTCGCATCGTATTGAGCCACACCCGCACCTTCGAAGAGGGAGATGAGCCGATGGAGGCCGCAGCCCCCGCCAAGCGTGGTGCACGCAAGGAGACCGCTACCACCGCTTCGCCTTCGCTGAAGAGCGTGAACGAAAAGGTGGAGAAGAGCACCCTGGGCGATCTGGGCGTTTTGAGCGACCTGAAGAGCGCCATGGAAACCAAGGAGCGCGCCACCAAAGGCAAGAAGAGCAAGGAAGAGGACGCCGAATAGGTCCTTGTCGATGAATGTGTGAAGCCCGGCCCTGCGCAAGCAGCGGCCGGGCTTCCTGCTTTGGCGGCACCGCTTTCGTGAACGCAGTGGACGAGGACCGCTATCTTCGCCGCGATGCAGCCGGTGACACTCCTCACGAGCAAGGCCTTGGGGCTCACCATTGAGCGGCTTTGTCACCAGTTGATCGAGGACCATGGCGACCTTGCCGGCGTGGCGCTCGTGGGTCTTCAGCCCCGGGGCATACACTTGGCACGTCGGCTGCGTAAGGAGCTCGCCCGCATACTCGGTGGAGAACACCTCGAGTACGGGGAACTGGACATCACCTTCCACCGCGACGATTTCCGACACCGGGCCACGCCTCCTTCACCGAGCATAACGCAGCTGGACTTCAGCCTGGACGAGCGCAAAGTGGTGTTGGTGGACGATGTGCTCTACACCGGGCGCACCATCCGTGCCGGCCTCGATGCGCTCCTGGCGTTCGGCCGGCCGTCCAGCGTTCAACTCCTCGTGCTCATCGACCGCCGCTTCAGCCGGGAGTTGCCCATACAGCCGGACTACGTGGGCAAATGGGTGGACAGCATCGCCGACCAACGCGTAACGGTGGAATGGGACAAGGGCGATAAGGCCGAAGGTGTCATGCTCCACAGCCAGCACGCATGAGCGACCAATTGAGCACGGAGCATCTCCTGGGGATCAAGGATCTCACCGTGGAGGACATCGAACTCGTCTTTCGCACGGCCGATGGGTTCAAGGAGGTGCTCAACCGCCCCATCAAGAAGGTGCCTTCCTTGCGGGACATCACCATCGCCAACCTCTTCTTCGAGAGCAGCACGCGTACGCGGGTAAGCTTCGAATTGGCCGAAAGGCGCCTGAGCGCCGATGTGGTCAACTTCGCGAGTTCGGGCTCCAGCGTAAGCAAAGGGGAAACCCTTGTCGATACGGTCAACAACATCCTGGCCATGAAGGTGGACATGGTGGTGATGCGCCATCCCGATCCAGGAGCGGCCGTGTTCCTGAGCCGCCATGTCGATGCACGCATCATCAATGCGGGCGACGGCACGCACGAACATCCGACGCAGGCCTTGCTGGACGCCTTCAGCATCCGCGAGAAGCTCGGTCGTGTGAAAGGTGTCAAGGTGCTCATCGTGGGCGACATCCTGCACAGCCGGGTGGCGCTCAGCAACATCTTCTGCCTCCTGAAGCTCGGTGCCGAGGTCATGCTCTGTGGTCCCACCACGCTCATGCCCAAACACATCGCCACGCTGGGTGTCAAGGTGGAGCACGACCTGGACAAGGCCCTGCGCTGGTGCGATGTGGCGAACATGCTCCGCATCCAACTGGAACGGCAGGGGGGGGACGGCATCGCCAACTTCCCCAGTTTGCGGGAGTATGCGATGCTCTACGGACTGGACCTCGAGCGGTACCAGCGCATCGGCAAGGATGTCGTGATCATGCATCCGGGGCCCATCAACAGGGGGGTGGAGGTGACCAGCTTGGTGGCCGACCATGCCAACAGCATCATCCTGGACCAGGTGCAGAACGGGGTCGCCATCCGCATGGCCGTGTTGTACCTGCTTGCGGCGCGTATCCCACGTTCCATTGTTTGAAACATGGCGCAGGGGAACTTCGTCGGGCGTATTGTTGCCTTATTATCTTTGGCGTGAACCAAAGGCCATGAATTTCACCATCGAAGACAAGGAGCGGTACACCTTGGTGACCAGCAAGGTGGACAAGCTGGACACCACCTGTGCCCCGGAACTGAAGAGCGAACTGGTCTATTTGAACAAGACCGGTGTGCGCAACGTGGTCATCGATATGACGGCCACCCGCTACTGCGACTCCTCCGGGTTGAGCGCTCTGTTGGTCGCCAATCGCTTGTGCAAGAGCGTCAACGGAACACTGGTGGTCTGTGGCCTCCAGGAGCCCGTGCAGAAGCTCGTACAGATATCACAACTGGAGAGTGTGCTCTCCATAACCCCAACCGCCGCTGAGGCTGTGGACCTCCTTTACATGGAGGAGATCGAAAAGGACGTAAACAAGGACCAATAACAACATGAAAAAACTCCTACTCGCTTCGTTTCTCGTGGCTGCGGCAAGCTCCGCTTCAGCACAGGTATGCACCCCTGATCCGCTTTACGCGGACAGCGTCTTCGGTGTGTGGCCCGATACCACCACCAACTTCGCTCCTGGCGTTGTGGGTGTTCCCTACTTCCAGACCCTGAACTTGATCGTGCCGCAGGATGCGGGCAGTGTCGACCCACAATTCGCGGGTGTACTGCTTGATTCCGTTGCGTTCAATGGTGTTACGGGTCTTCCTCCAGGACTCACGGTGGCTTGCGCCAGCCAGACCCCTGCCACCTGTTCCTACCTCACGGGGCAGCTGGGTTGCGGTGTTATCCAAGGTACACCGACCACGGCCGGTGTGTATCCCCTTACGTTGAACGTTACTGCTTACGCTTCCCTGTTCGGATCGGTGCTTCCGGTCGATCAGAGCTTCGGCGGATACCGCATCGTGGTCACCGAGAACAACACGGGTGTCCTCGAATTCGCCGGTACCGGCCTTGGTGCCGTGCGTAACGTGCCCAACCCATTCTCCTCACGCACCTCCATCGAGTTCCAGTTGACCAAGGTCACCGACGTTACGGTGAGCGTGTACAACCTGCTCGGCGAAGAGATGTGGATGCAGGAAGTGCAGGGCAAGATGGGCGCCAACCGTGTGAATTTCGAAAGCGGCAGCCTGCCGGAAGGGGTGTACCTCTACAAGGTGCAGTCCGGCAAGGACACCTTCACGGGCCGCATGGTGCTCAACCGCTGATGCACTGATCCGGAACGAACCGATCCTTCGGAAGGCCCCACCCACGCTTAGGCTACGGGTGGGGCCTTTTCGTTGACCATGGCCAGGACCTTCGCATTGACCACGCTGGGTACGGGCGCTGCGCTGCCGGCGCGCGGACGCTACCCTACGTCCCAGTTGCTCGATGTACATGGTGGGCTGTACATGATCGATTGTGGCGAGGGCACCCAGGAGCGCTTGCGGATGGCCGGCGTCAACTTCCAACGCATCGGCCACATCTTCATCAGCCACTTGCATGGGGACCATTACCTGGGCCTCATGGGGCTGATCAGTTCCATGCACCTGATGGGGCGTCTTACCCCGCTCCACGTCCATGGGCCACCCGAATTGAAGGCCGTGATCGACATCCAGTTGCGGGTATCGAAGACCTACCTCCGATATCCGTTGCATGTTCACGCCTTGGAGCCTGTGAGCGGCACCGTGGCACTGGAGGATGGCCGGGTGACCGTTTCCCTGCTGGCACTGCGCCATCGGATCCCCTGCACGGGGTTCGTGTTCCGCGAGCACATCGCCCCAAGGACGCTGAGGCTTGATCGCCTGAGCGTGATCCCTCATTTCAAGCGGGCTTCCGTGAAGGCTGGAGAAGACCTCGTGTTTCCCGATGGAACGCGCCATGCCAATGCCGAGCTCACCCTGGATCCGCCCTTACCGAGGAGCTATGCCTACTGCTCGGACACGGCCTACGAACCGGCCTTGCTGCCCCACCTTGCCGGGGTGGACCTGCTCTACCATGAAGCCACGTTCACCGAGGCCCTTGCGGCAAGGGCCAAGGAAACGCTGCATTCCACGGCGGCACAAGCTGCGACGATGGCCCGGGATGCCGGAGTGGGGCGGCTGTTGTTGGGCCATTTCAGCTCACGGTACCGCAGTGCCGCTGAACTCCTTCGCGAGGCCTTGCCGATCTTTCCCGCCACGGCGACCAGCCTGGACGGCGAGACGTATGCGGTGATCGAACGAACATCCGTGTAGAACTTCCAGCGGCGCGAACGAGGGAAGAGGTTAGATTTGTCGCTCTTCTGGAATGATTCTAAATAAGTGATGGTCGTACGGACGCTGCTTGCGGACAATAGTGAACTCGCCCTGGTGGGCTTGAGGTCGGTATTTGCCGAAGTCCCACGCATCCAAGTTGTGGGTGTGGCCCGCGACGCCATCGAGCTGCAGGCCCAGTTGGTCCGTTTGCATCCGGACGTGGTGCTCATCGACCACACCGCGCACGGCTTTGGTGCACAGGCCATCCGGGAAGGGCTCAAGCGCTCCAAACGCACCCGTTTCGTGTCCATCACGCCCGACCCGTCGCAGGTGGCCCTGATGAGCGCCATCCGCGCCGGGGTTACCAGCTACATCAAGAAGGACTGCCACATCGACGAGATCATCGATGCCGTGCTACAGACCGCCGATGGCGACAAGTTCTTCTGCGGCAAGATCCTCGAGTCGCTCAGGAAGGCCGCGTTCAACGTCGAGAAATTCCTTCAGGAACCGCTTTCCTGCGCACCGGTGACCTTGAGCGACCGTGAATGCGAAGTGATCTCGCTTATCGCGGAAGGGTTGTCCTACACGCGCATCGCTGAGCAACTCCACTTGAGCGCGCACACGGTGACGACGCACCGGCGTAACATCATGCAGAAGCTGGGTGTGAACAACACGGCAGCGGTGGTCATGTACGCGGTGAAGAACGGCCTCATCAGCCAGAACAAGTTCTTGTTCAACGCCACCGAGTGATCGGTCCCCAGGTCCTACCTTGTGGTCATGGCAGGCCCCATTGTGATAGCGGAGATCGGCGGTAGCTCATCGCGGTGGGCCGTGGTCGAAGAAGGAATCGATCGCAGTTTTCCCCTCAAGGGCGAAACGCTCCCGGGATTCAATCCGCTGAACGGCGATGGAACCCTGTTCCGGGAAGCGATGGACGCGTACTTCACGCAGGCCCATCCCGATGTACTGAAGGCCGGAACCGTGCTGGTGTATGCAGCAGGTTGTGGTTCGCCCCAGCGATCCGCGCTCGTCCGTCAAGCCCTGGCGCCACTCTGGCCGGGCACCACGGGGATCGCCGTCGAATCGGACCTGCTCGGTGCGGCCCGGGGCTTGTGTGGTCGCTCCAAGGGCATGGTGTTGATCCTGGGGACCGGTATGAACGCGGGCTTCTTCGATGGCGACCAGCTTTGGTGTCCCATGCCTTCCCTGGGGTGGATCCTGGGCGACGAGGGAAGCGGAGCGGACCTTGGCCGCACGTTGCTGCAGGACGCCTTTTACAAACGGATGCCCGAGCATTTGAGCATGGCGCTGTTCGGTGCGGAGGGTCCCGCGTTGGAGACCGTGCTGCAGCAGGTGTACCGCTCCCCCTTTCCGGCTCGGGCATTGGCCGCACACACGGCCCTGTTGGTCCCATACCTGGAGGAAGCGTACGTCAGGGACCTGATCGTTTCCCGCTTCCACGCCATGGCCGAGGTGCTCACGGCATTCTTCCCGTTGGAGCAGCGTGCCGAAGTGAATGCCACGGGTTCCGTGGCCTGGGGCTTTCGGGAACTTCTGGCGGAAGTGCTGTTGGACCGCGGAATGACGCTTACCGTCGTGGAGCGTGATCCGCTACCAGGCTTGGTCCGTTACCACCGGCCAGGATAGCCCGGGGTGCTGCGCTCGGCAGCAATTGCCGGAGCAAGGTGAAGGAGCGCCGGTTCTGCTCGGTATCGAGGCTTCGGAGAACGCGTTTCCGCTCGATCGCGGTCAGGTGCCAGCTCAGGGCGATGTTCTCTTCGCCGCCCCGCGATAGCTCAAGGTCCACCACGCGGATCGGGAAATCCGCCCAGCCACTGGCTTGCTGCAGCATCAGGTCGTAGTCCTGGTCCTGTGCACGCAGGAAGTTGTCGTACACGCTGCCCACCGGATCGAGGATGCGCGAGACCAGCGAGGCACTCGTCGGGTTCACCTCCATACGCCTCGGCGTGTCGCGTATTTGCAGCATCACCACACCCGAGGTGTTCTCCGCGATCCACTCGCGGTAGGTGTGCAGGAAGGCCAGCGTTACCCGGTAACCGTAGTTGTCCCTGACCCCGGCGTCCATCACGCGCATGGGCGGTTCGCTGGGCAGGGTCACCACCGGCGTGATGTACGGGAAGCTGGCGTTCATCCGCAGGGCGCTGGTCAGCTTGAGTTTTCCGGCACCCTGCCCGGCGAACAGGCGGTTGAACTCGATGGCCTCGGGTTCCCCGGTGTTCAGCACATGCGGGTCCGGAGCAATGCGCGTCAGGTGGGCCAATGGAAGGCTTCCGATCAGGACACGCCGCCCGTCGTTGATCGATGTCGGGCTCATCACCAGCATGGGGATCTCGGCCTGTCGTTCCGCTTCGGCAAGGTCCTGCATCCGCACGTCCATCAGGTTCCTCGTGTTGGCATTCAGCCGCTGCTCGAAGGTCGCTCCCCGGTCCAGGGTGTAGCTGCGGTCCTCGTCCCTCACCTTGCGGTAGCGGATGAACATGTCGTTGGTCACGAAGCTGAAGATCATGGGGTTCAGCATGTCGCTGGAGACTTCCTCCCGGATGACCTCCGCGTTGCGGTCGATGGACGGATCGTCAAGACCGGTGAGATACAGCTGGCGGTAATACGTGGCGCCGATGAGTCCACCGGACGAGCCCGCCATGAGCGCCGTGCGGTCCATGAGGCTCCCGTGCAGGACACTGTCCAGGTGCTGCATGCACACCATGGTCCACAGGAATGCGCGCAGCCCACCACCGCTCGTGTTCAGCAGCAGCAAGGGTGGTTTCTCCACACCCGACAGTTGGGCGTTGTCCGCCTTCCAGCGCTCCAAGGTGGCGAGCATGGCCTCGGCATCGGCCTTTGCCACGACTGTGTCGTTGGCCAACGCACCGATCGTAAGGCGGTCGTAGGGCGCCGGTTCGGCGGTATAGTCCAGCCCATAGGCATGGTTGTCCGCAAAGAAGCTGTCGGTGCTGTGGCTGAGCGTGTTCAGGACCAGCACCACGGCGATCACCACGGTGGCGGTCCAGCCCTGCAGCCAGCTGTGCAGCGCGCTCACGATCATCAGCAGCATGGTCAGGAAGAGGATGGCGCTGGCCCCGGCGGGGATGGCGAAGAAGCGCACGCTGCTGAACGCGCCCAAGGCGATGAAGCTGAGCACCAGGACGACTTCGAAGATGGATCCGTTGATGTGGTTCTGCCAGAGCACATCGCGCAGCATTTCGCGGTCGTAGTGGCTGCTGCTGCGGGCCAACATCAGTTTGCCACGGGGGCTCAGGTAGGTTTCCACGCGCCATTTTTCGGTTCGCTGTGCCCTGCGCAACCAGCGGTTCGCCTTGCGCCGTTCGGTGCCCTTCACCGGCGGTGCATCGTGCTGCGGGCTCAGGTCCATGGGGGCGATGTGCATCGGCCCGATGTCGATCAAGGGCTCCTGCGGACGGTACTCCTCCGGATCCCTGCCCAACAGTTTGATGATGTCGGTATTGGTGCGGGTGAAGTACAAAAGGGCCAGGGCCAGGAAGGCGAACATGCCCGTGAGGAAACCGAAGAGGTGGAGCACGACCTCTCCGGCGGGTACGAATTCCTTGGAGTACTGGAAGGACCCCGAGCACCACAGGTAGGTGAGCACGAACAGGGCCGGTATGATGCCGTTGTTCACATTGAATTTCAGGAACGGTCGGGCAATGGTGGCTATGAAGGGGAACCGGTACGCATGCATGGTGTAGCTGTACAGGTTGAAGGCGGTGATGAAGCCCCCCAATGCGAAGCCGGTGATGGCGAAGGACCAGAAGCTCACCCGTCCGAAGTATTCCGGGTAGAGGAAGAGGTAGGGCACGCCGTACTTGACACCGATGAGTTCCAGGACGAACAGGAACAGGAGCAGCCAGCAGACCAGCAACATGTGGTTCTTCTTCACGTGCAGCACGAGCAGCTGCAAGGGGAAGAAGTACAGAACGCGGCGGAGGCGTTGGCTATAGCGACGGATGGCGGTCATGGACCTTGTCCGCCAAGTATACGCGCCAAGTGGCCCCAGTGTTTTGGGGATGTCCGTAAACAGCCAACGGAAGATCGTTAGCGGACCTTGGCCAGGGTGAGCGCCATCACCTCGGCTTCGAGCGTCTCAGCCTCCTTTTTGAGCGCCTCGGCCTTGCCGATCACCTCCATCCTGAAGGCTTCGTCCGACAAGCCGGTG
>JBIIYD010000076.1:0-11607 GCA_044347005.1 Flavobacteriales bacterium
GAGCAAATAGGCCAGGCTAAGCAGCGCTATGAAGATGAACAACTTGAACAGGGAAAGTGAGCCCGCCTTGAGCACTTCGCCCATGGACCGGTCCGTGTCCTTGATGTTGAGCAGTACACCCAGGATGGAGAGGGCGAGGACGTCATCGAAGATGGCCACGGAAATGATCTTCTGCCCCACCTCGGAATTGATCTTGCCCAGGTCCATGAGGATGCGGATGCTGACCGGGAGGGCTGTGATGGCCACGCACAGGCCGATGAACACCGTGGTCATGATGTCCAATCCGAAATAATGGCCCACGGCGATGCCCCCGAAAATGGGCAGGAAGAAGGCCATGATGGAGATGATGATGTTGCGCCCCTTCAGGGACCGGAGGATATCGTCGATATTGATCTCCAGCCCCGCGATGATGACGAGCAGGAAGATGCCGAGCTCGGAGATCACCTTGATGTCCTCCGTGCGGTGGATGAGGTTGAACAAACTGGGCCCGAGAATGATGCCCGCGATGATCTCGCCGATCATGGCCGGTTGCTTGAAACGCTCGAACACCTCCCCGAAGATCCGCGCAGTAACGAGCAGGATCAACAGGTTGGTGAAGAAGGGAAGCTCGAAATGCGGTTGTCCCATGGGTGGTGGTCCATTCCACTACCCGACGCCGGCAGCCGTGCACTGTGCGATGCGGCACCCCGACTACTGGAAGGACATGTTCCGGCCCGCGAAATTAGCGGTGGTAGCGAGGTGGGCCAAATACTCGTGAACAGGCTGACGCATTCCGGACCAGTTCCGCGCCTGATCTGCTTACCGACCTCTACCCATCTCTCTGCGCCTACCGATTAGGCTTGCGTAAATGCACCTTTTGCCCGGCGGTCAGGCGGGCATCGGTGGGCAGGCCGTTGTACTTGGCCAGTTTGGCCAGTTTAACGCCGTACTCCTGACTTACGCTCCAGAGGCTTTCGCCCTGGCGGGCCGTGTGCAGGGCGGTGGACTTTGCGGCGCTGCGCTTGGGTTGCAGGTAGATGCGCTGCCCCTCGGTCAGGGTGGCGTCCTTGGGCAGGTCGTTCCAGCGGGCCAGCATGCCGTGCGTCATCTCCAGCTCCTTGGCCAGGCTTATGAGGTTATCGCCCTGCTTGGCGCGCACGTATTTGATGCGGTCCTCGAAGAGGTCCACCTGCCGACCAGCGCCAATCGTGATGGTTTCGGAACCGCCGGACGGACGCTTGCCCTGGCGGTCGGGCGCGGGCTTGGCCTCGGGCTTGTACACCACGTCCACGCCTTGGTCAAGCTTCTGAAGCTGGTAACGCTCGATGAGGGTGATGAGCTTTTGCGGGTAGGCCGGATCGGTGGCATATCCGGCCTTCTTGAGGCCGTGCGCCCAGCCCTTGTAGTCGGTGGGCTTAAGCTCGAAGAGCGAGGCATAGCGGGGGCGCTGGAGGAACTTGGCGTGGTCCTCATAGCTCTGGGCGGCATCCTTGTACTTGCGGAAGCACTCGCCCTTCTTGTCGTCGTCGTGGTAGGTCTTGCCGCCGGTCCAGTCGGGGGTGCACTTGATGCCGAAGTGGTTGTTGCCTTCGCGGGCCAGCTTGCTGTTGCCGTTGCCGCTTTCCAGCAGGCCCTGGGCCAGGGTGATGCTGGCGGGTATGCCATGCTCCTTCATCTTGCGCACGGCCACCTCCTTCCACAGGGTGATGTACTCCTCGGCCGTGAAACGCTGCTCGTTGGGCCCACCATCGGGCGCGGCAGCGGTAAGCAGGAGCACCACGGCCAGGCTAGGCAGGTATCGCAGGGTGTGGGGGTGCTTCATGGCAACAGGGGTTCCGTAACCTGCGAATTTACCGGGGCTGCCTGGGGCGCCCGGGGGTGGCGCGGGCAAAGGTTCCAACCGGGCGGTGTGAAAAGAACGTGCCGCAAAGCCACCTTGGTGCAACACCTTGGTAGATCTTCGTTAACACGAACGAACCAAGGGCACCTTTCGGTGTTTTCCCAAGTGGATCAGCCATTCGACAAGGACATGGACGGGCAGGAACAGCGCCAGAGAGCGGAACGTTTGGAGCGTTTGGGCCTTGTGGCGGGCGACTACTACTTCAGCGAGGAGGGCTACATGGTGTTCACCGAGCAGTACCACCTGAAGCGCGGCTATTGCTGCCAGAGCGGTTGCCGGCATTGCCCTTACGAGTTCAATAAGAAGCGGGGCGAGGAGGGCTGATCGCGTGCGATCTTTGCGCCATGCCAGTAGCCCATGCCACCGATCTGCAAGCCTTTCAAGAGTCGATACGCCAAGGCATTCCGGATGTGCTTGCGCCAGCCCGTCATCTTGATTCCAGCGTAAGCCACGCCCCCAAGCGCAAGGACCTCCTGAGCCCCGAGGAGAAGAAACTGGCACTGCGCAACGCCCTGCGCTACTTCCCCAAGAAGCACCACGCCACACTTGCGCCCGAGTTCGCCGCGGAGCTGAACACCTACGGTCGCATCTACATGTTCCGCCTGCGTCCGGAATACCCGATGCATGCGCGGCCCATAAGCCAATACCCCGCGAAGTGCCAGCAGGCGGCCGCCATCATGCTGATGATCCAGAACAACCTGGACCCGGCCGTGGCGCAACACCCGCACGAGCTGATAACCTACGGCGGCAACGGGGCCGTGTTCCAGAACTGGGCGCAGTACCGCCTGGTGATGCAGTACCTCAGCGAAATGACCGACGCGCAGACGCTGGTGATGTACAGCGGCCACCCGCTCGGCCTCTTCCCCAGCCACACCGACGCACCCCGCGTAGTGGTGACCAACGGGATGATGATCCCCAACTACAGCAAGCCGGACGACTGGGAAAGGTTCAACGCGCTCGGCGTAACGCAGTACGGCCAGATGACCGCCGGCAGCTACATGTACATCGGTCCGCAGGGCATCGTGCACGGCACCACGATCACCATTCTGAATGCGACCCGTATGCTGAGGCAGCGCATTTCCCCCCTCTCCCCGGGAGAGGGGCCGGGGGTGAGGGCGGGGGGCAAGGGGGCACTCCCCCTCTTCGTAACCTCCGGTCTCGGCGGCATGAGCGGCGCCCAGCCCAAGGCCGGCAACATCGCGGGCGTGGTCACCATCTGTGCCGAGATCAACAGCGCTGCGGCGCACAAGCGCCACGTGCAGGGCTGGGTTGATGAGGTGATCGCTGATGTGGATGCGTGCATCGATGCGGCACTGGCCTGGCAGCAGAAAGGTGAAGCGCACAGCATCGCCTTCCTCGGCAACGTGGTGGACCTGTGGGAGCGCCTTGCCGCACGCAACATCAAAGTCGACCTGGGCAGCGACCAGACGAGCCTGCACAACCCCTGGGCGGGCGGCTATTACCCGGTAGGCCTGAGCTACGAGGACAGCAACACCTTGATGGTCGCGAACCCTGCGGCCTTCAAGCAGCGCGTGGAGGAAAGCCTGAAGCGTCAGGTGAGCGCCATCAACAGTCTCACCGCGCAAGGCATGTACTTCTTCGACTACGGCAATGCCTTCCTGCTGGAGGCCGGCCGCGCCGGGGCCGATGTCTCCCCTCTCCCAGGGAGAGGGGCAGGGGGTGAGGGTCAGGAATTCCGCTACCCGAGCTACGTGGAGGACATCATGGGCCCGATGTGCTTCGACCATGGCTTCGGACCGTTCCGGTGGGTGTGCACAAGCGGCGATCCGAAGGACCTCGCCACTAGCGACCGAATCGCCGGGGACGTTCTGGAGGACATGCTGCACGAGGCGCCCGAGGCCATCCACCAGCAGATCGCCGACAACCTGCACTGGATCCGCAGCGCGCAACAGAACAAACTGGTGGTGGGCAGTCAAGCCCGCATCCTCTACGCGGACAGCGAAGGCCGCATCCGCATCGCCGAGGCCTTCAACGCGGCGATCAAAGCCGGGGCCATCAGCGCGCCCATCGTGCTGGGCCGCGACCACCACGATGTGAGCGGCACCGACAGTCCGTACCGCGAGACCAGCAACATCCGCGACGGCTCGCGTTTCACCGCGGACATGGCCGTGCAGAACTTCGTGGGCGACGCCTTCCGCGGCGCCACGTGGATCAGCCTGCACAACGGCGGCGGCGTGGGCTGGGGCGAAGTGATCAACGGCGGTTTCGGCATGGTGCTGGACGGCAGCGCCGACAGCGACCGCCGCCTGAAGAGCATGCTGCACTGGGACGTGAACAACGGCATCGCCCGCCGCGCCTGGGCCCGCAACCCCAACGCGGTGTGGAGCATCGAGCAGGAGATGAAACGTGAGCCGCTGCTGAAGGTGACCCTGCCGAACGAGGCGGAGGATGGGCTCATTGATCGGGCGATCAACTGAGATGGATCGAGAAGGGTGAGGTGTGCCCCGATAAATGTCGGGGCGGAGGTGTGAGCAGTGAGTGGAACTCACACCTCACAAATAACACTTCACAGCTCACACTTCATTGGGATCCCAGCGTCCAAGTGCGTCCCCAGCGAACGGCCCGGATAGCCTTTGGATGTAGGGGATCCCCATCTCCACATTCCGTCATTGCGAGCGCAGCGAAGCAACACATCCCGGCATTTCCACATCATTTTATCGTGCCGACCCAACCCCACCCCCATTTCCTCCGTGTATGGGATCGGAACCCCAACTTCGTAATCCCAACGACATACCCATGAAACACCTCTTCCGCTCCTTTTCCCTTGGAACAACAGTGGTGCTGGGCACCATGGCCTTTGCACAACCCTTGCCGCCGTATGACATCACAGTCTCCGGCTACATCGCGGGCTGCGACCCGAATAGCAACAGCTATGTGAACATCCTCGCCCAGCCAGGCACCGTGCCGGCTGTGGACCTCGATGTTCCCGTGGATGCCAACTGCAACTTCAGCGTCACCCTGGCTTTGGACTCCTACCAGGGTGCATTCCTGATAAGCACTCCTTGCAACGGCGTGATGCTCAGTGAAACGGTCTCCTATGTGTACAATTCCTTGCTGCCGGACAGCAACTACGTGTATGTGATGTTCAATTGCAACGGAGGCACCGTTGATTGCGAAGGCGTTGTGGGTGGTACAGCGCTACCCGGCACACAGTGCGAGGATGGCAACCCCGCCACTTCCACGGAAGTGTGGGACAACAACTGCGTGTGCGCCGTGGTCGACAGCACCTTCTTCGATTGCTTGAACTTGCCGGGCGGACCCAACATGCCCGGCACGGCGTGCTCGTTGCCCAACACCGGTGTCGATGGCACCTGGAACTCGAACTGCATCTGTGTGCCCAACAACCCCGACCCCTGCCATGCCGGTTTCTGGGCGATGCAGGCCTACACCGTGGGCGATTCGGTGAACAACCCCAACGGCACCCAAACGGAACCCATCCCCTTCGAACTGTGGATCTGGAACCAGAGCAGCGGTGGCACCGGCATCTACCAGTTCGTGTGGGACTTCGGTGATGGCAGCAGCAGCACCGATGCCTACCCAACCCACGTATATGCGGCCAGCGGTCCGTACACCATTTGCCTGACCATGTCCGACGATGCCGGTTGCACCTCCACCTTCTGCGACGAGATCAGCGTGGACCAGGACGGCATTCTGGGCATGGGCACCGTGCTGGAAGTGCGCAGTGCGCTCACCATCCGCGTGATCCAGGAACTGCCCACGGGCATGGACGAAACACCCGCGCTGGAGGCAACCAAGCTCTGGCCCAACCCGGTCACGGACAACTTCTCCCTGGCGCTGAACAGCAGCCGCAACGGCAACCTGATCCTGACCATCGTGGACCTGAACGGTCGCGAAGTGCGCACGAGCAACGCAAGCGTGGTGGCCGGCAACAACCAGTTGCCCATGGACGTGAGCGGCCTGGAGCCTGGCATGTACGTGCTGCGCCTGAGCAACGGTAACAACAGCGCGGCCCTGCGCTTTGTGAAGCACTAAGCGGACCGATGTACCTTCCGGGGGCCTGCACCGAACGGTGCAGGCCCTTCGGCGCATCGCAGATGATCGACCAGGAGCTGATAGCCCGTTGTATCCGCCAGGACCCCAAGGCCCAGGAAGCCTTGTACCGGGCGCTCTACGGACACATGATGGCCGTCTGCTCCCGCTACGAACGCAACAAACAGGACGCCGTGGCCCGCATGAACCAAGGCTTTCTCAAGGTGCTTACCAGCTTGGGCACACGCAGGCCGGAAGTACCCTTCGAATTCTGGGTGCGCAGGATCATGATCAATACGGTGATCGACGATTTCCGAAAAGAGCGCCAACGCAAGACACACGAGAGCATGGAAGCCTCCATGGAAGAGAACGACCTGAGCCACGTGAACGACTACCTGCACCACATGGAGGCGGAAGCCTTCGCAACGCTGCTGCAACGGGTACCCGACATGTCGCGGCAGGTGTTCAACCTCTTCGCGATAGACGGCTACCCGCACGCCGAGATCGCGACCATGCTCAACATCAGTGAAGGCACCTCGAAGTGGCACGTTTCCCACGCCCGCAAGGTGTTGCAACAAGCCATTGCCAAACTGGCCGACGCTCGCCGCGTAAAGACCGCATAGCCATGAACAGCACGAACGAATTCGACGAACTGGCCCGGCAGAAGCTGGCAGAGCGTTCCTTCCCCTTGGAGGAAGGGCACTGGCTTGCTGCGCAGGAGGCCCTGCATGCGCAGCGCGGTGGCAGCAAGCGCGGGTTCTGGTTCCTCGGCGCGATAGCCCTGCTGCTGACAGGTGGCGGCGCCTGGATGTTGATGCAGGACGACCATGAAGCGGTACCCATGCACACGGAAGCTCGATCCGCCCATGGAGTCGCAACCCTTGCCGCTGTGGAGCCCGATAAGGACGAAACGATCATCACTACCGGTCCGGTAGAGGCGGCACGACCTGCACTTGCCAGCAGCAATTCTGGGCAAAGCATTGCAGGTGAGGCGATCGTTCCCACAGGAACAACGCACACCAACGGACGGCCACAAAGCAATGTGGGCGAGGAACCTGCCACCAGCAGCACACCAACAATAGCGATGTCGTACAGCGTGCCCCCTGTTCCGAACAACGTACGATCGGCATCGGGCTCGATCCCGATCGTGCCAGCAGAACCGGGCGCCGAAGAAGGAACCAACAATTCCGAAGAGGCCACGGCAGGTATATTGATCCCAATGAACGGGAACGTGTTGCCTGTTGCTCTGGCGAACGCGGAGAACATCCCGGCGGCAACGGAGCCCATGCCATCCGCTGCCGCAATGCCTGCCGCAGCTTCAGCCCCGAGCCTTACCACGACCAACGACACGGAACCCGCTCCAGAGCAGCCCACGGCAGGCAATGCGGTCCTGGCCACCCAAGCCGTGCAGAGCACAGCCGAAGAAACCCCTACACCCGCCGCGAACGACAGCGCCGTTGCTCCGCTCTCCGAACCCCTCTTCAATGCCTTGTTGCAGGAGCCTTCGCCCTGGGAGATCGGCATTCTCGGCGGACTCTTCTCCACCACCAGCCGCTACAGCGGGGCCAACAGCAGCACCTGGAACGACGGTATAACGCGGCAGAATACCCCCGGCTTCGCTGCCGAAGCCATGCACATGGGCCGCCACTTCGGCTTCGGCATGGGCCTGCACTACAGCGCTTATGCGGAACGGATCGCTGTGGAAGAGCTGAGCACCACCACCGTGGAGGTGGACCGCTATTGGTACCTGGCACCGGTGCAGACCACGATCCTGGTGATCACGGACACCATCGAGCAGGGTGGTATGCCATACTTCGTTGGCACTTCCTTGGACACCACCGTAAACGTGATCACGCCCGGCTTCGACACCACCACCACGGTCACCCAGCAGCGGGCAGCGCGCGAACTGAGCAACCGGACAAGCTACCTGGAGATCCCCTTGTTGCTGGATGCGCACCTGATACAAGGTCGATGGAGCTTCGGGGTGCGCGGTGGTCCGACGATCGCGGTGCTCCGCAGCTGGCAGGGTGCGTTGCCCAACAGCTCCAACGACGGCTATTCCGAGTTCGACGACCAGAGTTTCAACGAACTGCTCATAGGCTACACGGCACGGGCCTATGTGCGCTACCGCTGGAACGCCGCGTGGTCCCTTGGTTTCGAACCGGCAGTGCGCGGGCAGCTCATGAACAGCCTGGGCGAAGGCGAACTGCAGCGGCGGTCCTCGGCTTTCGGCGGCATGATCAGCCTGAGCTATCGCCTGCGTTGATCGGTGTTAACGAACTTGCGGCCATGTTCCGCGTAGCACTCCTCCTGGGCTTCCTCATGGCCGGTTGCCAGGCGCCTGCCCCGGATGATGGCACCGACACCATGAAGAACCTTGAACTATTACCTGCGGAACCCCGTCCGGGTGTGTTCAACGCAGTGATCGAGATCCCTGCCGGCACTGCGGACAAGCTGCAGTACGACACGGCAACGAACACCTTCCCCATCGACCTGCGCAACGGGGTGCCACGCAGGGTGCGCTTCCTGCCCTACCCCGCCAACTACGGTTTTGTGCCGGGTACCCGCATGCACAAGGACCAGGGCGGCGACGGCGATGCCGTGGATGTCCTCGTTCTATGCACTGCATTGCCAAGCGGCACGGTGCTCGAAGTGGAGCCGATCGGCATCATCGAACTACTGGATGCAGGTGAACGGGATGACAAGCTCGTGGCCTTGCCCGTGGACCCGGCGCTGCGCAACCTGGAAGCATCGGACATCAGCGAACTGCCCGCTGCGGCGCGGGACATCCTGGTGACCTGGCTGTTGAACTACGACCCGGAGGATGGTGCGGAGCTGATCGCCGTAAAGGGCAAAGCCGATGCGTTGGCTACAGTGCGCCGCTGGGCTACCAAAGAGTAATCCACGACCGATCTTGGTCGCTGGCTTGTCTCGACCGACGGGACTCCGCTCGGACTAAGCGCGCAACTCGGCGCCCGTCTCCTTCTGGAGCGCTTCGCGGATCCGGCCCATGGCCTTCTCCACCTGCTCGTCGGTGAGGGTACGGGTCGTGTCCTGAAGGATGAAACTGAGCGCATAGCTCTTCCGTCCCGCTGGCAACTTATCGCCCTGGTACACATCGAAGAGCCCCACCTCCTGCAATATCTTGCGCTCCGCGTTCAAGGCGCATTTGCGCAAGCTTTCGAAATGCACGGAGGCATCGAGCAGTAAGCTAAGGTCACGACGCACGGCAGGGAAACGCGAGACTTCGGCATACACCACGCGCTGTGCCCGGCAGGCGTCCAGCAGCGCCGGCTCGTCCACCTCGGCAAAGAACACCGACTGATGGACATCGGCGGTCTTTAGCACCACCTTGCTCACTTCCCCGAGGATGCCGCAAACACGCCCTTTGATGCGCAACTCGTGGGCGTTGGAAAGGAGGGCATGTTCCACCGGCGCCCAGGTCGCAAGGGTGTTCACGCCCAAGCGCTGCAACAGGACCTCCAGTTCTTCCTTGGCATCGAACAGGTCCACCTTGCGTGCGGCGCTGCGCCAGTTCTCCACGAAGCGGCGACCAGTGAAGACGAGCCCCAACGTTTCGGTCTCAATGGACTTGCCGCCCTTGGCACGGTAGATCCGCCCACGCTCGAAGAACGCGAGGTCGCGTTGCTGCCGGTTCACGTTGTGCGCAACGGCCTGCAACATGCCGAACAGCAAGGTGGGTCGCAACACATCGAGTTCCGAACTCAAGGGATTGGCCAGGGTCACCAGCTCATCGCCCGCTGCGATGCCGCTCTTCACGCTGCGCTCACCGTTCACCAGCGAAGGGGTCATCACCTCGCGCAAGCCGCGCGCTGCCAGGTGCGCGCCGCTTTGTTGGCGCAGACTTTCCAGGGTGAGCGCATCGTGCAGCACCGGTGGCAGCTGGAGCAAGGCCGGAACGGGAACGCGGTCGTATCCGTGGATGCGCAGCACTTCCTCGATCACATCGGCCGGGCGATGCACGTCGTTACGGTAAGCGGGCACCAACAAATGCACCCCGAGCGCGCTTCGTTCACGCACCCGGAAATCCAGCAGTTCCAGGATGCGCACGATGTCGTCGTGATCGATGCGGATACCGGTAAGGCGATCACAGTCCGCAAAGCGCAGGTCCACCTCGTGCGCCCGGTGCGCATGGTTATCGATGTCGGTGATCGGCGAGGCGATGCGCGCACCGGCCACCTCCTTCAACAGGAGCGCTGCACGCTTCAACGCGTACACCGTGAGTTCGGGGTCCACACCACGCTCGAAGCGGAAGGAGGCGTCGGTGTTCAAGCCATGGCGGCGGGCCGTGCGGCGTATGTGCGAAGGTTCGAAGCAGGCGCTTTCCAGGAAGACGGTGGTGGTGCCATCGCTTACCCCGCTGTGGAAGCCACCGAAGACCCCGGCGATGCAGGCGGGCTTTTCGCCATCGGCGATCACCAGGTCGCCGGCATCGAGCTTGCGTTCCTTTTCGTCCAGGGTCACGAAGGGCTCGCCTGCTGCGGCCATGCGCACCACCACTTGCTTGCCTGCAAGTCCATCCGCATCGAAGGCATGCAGCGGTTGTGCCAGTTCATGCTGCACGAAATTGGTCACGTCCACCACGTTGTTGATCGGCTTCAGGCCAATGGCCTGCAGGCGGTCCTTCAGCCACTTCGGCGAAGGACCCACCAGCACATCGGTGAGGGTTACGCCCGCATAGCGTAAGGCCGCCTCGGGCGCTTGCACCTCCACCTTCACGGCATCGCCCTCGTGGTCCTGAGCATAGGTGGAAACATCGGGCAGTTGCAGTTCCAGGTCGCTACCGGTGCGGTGGTTCAGCGCAGCGATCAGGTCGCGCGCCACGCCCACGTGCCCCATGGCATCGGTGCGGTTGGGCGTAAGGCCGATCTCCAATACATGGTCACTGCTGAGTTGCAGGTGTTCAGCGGCGGCGGTTCCGGTAACTGCGGAAGGGTCCAGCACCATGATCCCGTCGTGGCTTTCGCCCAGCCCGAGTTCATCCTCGGCGCATATCATCCCGTTGCTTTCCTGCCCGCGGATCTTGCTCTTCTTGATCACGATGCTGGTGCCGTCGTTCATGTGCAAGGTGCTGCCGACGGTGGCCACCAGCACCTTTTGCCCGCCCGCCACGTTGGCCGCGCCGCACACGATCTGCACGGGTTCGCCGCCGCCCAGGTCCACCAGGCACACGCTCAGGCGGTCCGCATCAGGATGTTTCTCGCGTTGCACCACGTGCCCCACGACCACACCGGCCAGCATTCCCTTCACGGGTTCAACTACCTCCACGCTCTCCACCTCCAAGCCGGTGCTGGTGAGCACCTCGGCAGCTTGCTGCGGGGTAAGGTCCGTATCGACGTACTGCGTGAGCCAGTTCCAGGAGATGCGCATGGGGGTGGACGGTCTGTAGAAGCCATGCCGTTCGGCAGGCAGGCCGCGAAGTTAGCCGGGGGCTTTCATCCCAGTGGATGCAGGAAACCCTACTTGCATGGAACTAGTCCCACCCATCGGGACAATACGCTTCGACTCGGCACCCATGCGCCGTTCCATATACTACTCCACCACGAAGCTCGCCCCCGCCAACCAGCGCGTATTGTCAGTAAGGTGCAGGTGGTAAACTCCAGGGGCAAAGGAGGTGTGAAGTGTGAGTGGTGCCCCGATACCTATCGGGGTGTGATCTGTGAAGTTTTCCTCATGCACCTGCTTGCCCAGCGCAT
>JBIIYD010000267.1:0-3733 GCA_044347005.1 Flavobacteriales bacterium
TCAGCAGTCCGAACATCAATAGGTAATCGCGGTTCGCGATGAGGGTCGAACCGGCGTCCTTGATCACTTGCAGGTAGATGCCCAGGAGGTCGTTCTCGTCCCAGGCGCGTTGCAGGTAGGTGCTTACCCAGCGGCCCGACATCAGCGCTTTCAGCACCACCAGCACGAACTCCAGCAGGTCGAGGTCGATGCCCGGATGCTCCTGCACATCGAGGGTACGCAGTTCGATCTGGCCCTGGTCGAAGAACGTGACCGCGCCGCGTGCGTTCACGGCTTCATGGTCCAGGTCATTGCGTGTGGCGAACGGTGCCAGAACCCGGGCGATGGGCCCCAACACCTCGCGGTCGTGATCTTCCTGCGTGAACACGGCTTCGGGAATAATGGACCCCGAGAATTCGGGCTGGTCATCGTGCACGTGCAACAGCGCTTCCAATCGACTGTCCAGGAAGCCCGTGCGTTTGCCTTCCAGCAAGGGCGAAGAGGCGCAGAGTGCGGGAAGGATGGGCATGAGCAGCCTGATGGCCGCATGCAGCCGCGCGAACTCCTCGTCCGTGCCGAACGGAAGCCCCACGGTGGCTCCCATGGAATTGACCCAGCCCTGCACCCGGCGGTCGAAAACGGTACCGGGCAGCACATGCAAGGGGTCGCGCTCGCCGCTCCATGGCGCCGTGGATGCTGGAAGCAGGAAAGGGTGGGCGCCCGTCGGAAGCAGCATGGCATCGAACCGAAGCAGGCGCTCGTTCAGCATGCGTACTTCGGCCTTCAACTTGCGGCGCAATGCTGCATTCAGCTTCACCTTGCGCACCATGTGTAACACGATCAGGTGTGCGGCAGAGCCGTGCTGCCAGGCGACCGTGCCACGATCCACGCGGTCACCTGCAACAGCGCCCGCGCTGCGGAAAAGGTCCTCTGCCAAGTCCAAGGGCTGCAAGCCATCCCGGTCCACGATGGCATAGGTCCACGCAGGCTGGACAAGATCAAGAGCGGGATAGGGCCTTTTTCGTACGGACATCGGGAGCTGGTCGAAGCGCTGTTCGGAGCAGGAAAGCGGTTACAAATATGGTAGCTGGGCAAGGGAATGGAACCCCTTCACGTCACATCTCCTGGTCGATCGGCCGCAATCCCTGGGTCAGCAGCCCTTCGATGGCGTACACCTCGCGTTCGCCCGGCACATTCACGTAGGTCCAGCTGCCCACTTTGCCCGGCGCAAAAGTGCTGCTGCCAAGGTTCAGGGCTTGCGAACGGTTCTCCTTGTCCGTGAAGGTGATGCGGCACAAGGTGCTGTCGGTGAGGAAGTAGCGCTCGCCCAACAGGAGGATCATGCCCATGTCGCGTTTCACTTTCAGGAGTTCGAAGCGGGAGAGTAAATTGATGGCTTGGGCTGTGGCGCTGCTGTCCAGGGCGCGTGGCGCGGTGCGGTCCCACCCGTTGGTGCCTCGGCGAAGCAGGAAGTCGTTCATCGCATCGGCGCGGTCCTCGAAATGGATGCTCACGACGGACGCAGTATCCAGGTCGATCACGTAGGTGCGTGGCTCGGTGCTGTTGGTACGGTAGCCGAAGGAGTGCCCTATGGCAAAAAGCGCCACAATTGCCAGCGCAGCGAACAACAAGGCCTTGGTGGAGGTGCTCAACTTCATGCCGCGAAACTACCGCAGGGCTATTTGAAGCGTCGCACAAAGTCCGCATAGCTGCGACACTCCTCGATGTCGCGATAGGCCGACTGGCTCTTCTTGTCCTTCAGCTTGCTGATGTGCGGGTTCTCCCATTCGTCCAGTCCACCTTCACCTGAGTAATCGAGCCAGTTGCGTTCGCATTCGCCGGCCATGCGCACGGCCATGGCTTTCAGCACGGGGTCCTTCGCCGACGCTATGGCGAGGACGTAGTGTTCCCTGGCGCGCTTGGTGCCGAAGTAGTCGTCGTCGCCCGGACCACTGTCCTCGCTGTCGCGCCACTGGTCCATCTCGTGCATGCTCCACGCGATGCGTGACAGGCCCCAATAATTGCCGTGCCAGCTCATGTTGTAGTAGGCGTTGCCCAGCAGGTAGTGGTTCAGCGCGCGCTTCTTCGGGTCGCGGGCGGCTTCCTTCCTCAGGGCGATCATGCGCTCCACGATCGTGCGGCGGGTGTAGTTGGCACTGTAGCTCTTGCTGTAGTTGTGCGGGTCTTCGATGTTCACCACGAAGGGGTCGTCGCCATCGAAGTAGTTGTATTCGTAGTTGTTCCAGAAGTCGTCCGGGATCTGGCGGTAGGCTGCGACGGCCTCCTCCAGCCGGTCCTCGCGCAGGAACCACATCGCCTTGTAGTCCAGCAGTTTTTCGCGTGTCAGTTCATTGCCCTTGAAGATATCCTCGGTGCGTTCCCAGTCCGCGGGCCGTTCATCGGTGGCGGTGAGGTAGCGCTCGAAGGGTGTCTTGTCCGGCTTGTCCAGCAACGCGATCATCCGATCATAGTCGGCCGGTGTGGCTTGCTCGAAGGCCACGTGGCGGGCGTTCTTGCTGTCCCACGTGACCATGTCCCCGTAGTGCCGCTCGCTGCGTGCCAGCAGGAACACACCCTCGGGCAGTTCACCCCGCTCGATGAGCTTCTTGCCCAGGTAGAGGTGCACCTGTCCGAGCAGGGTGGAGCGCTGCGTCACGAGCTCGGGTTCCAGATTGACCAGTTCCACCAGTGCGAGCAGGTCGTTGCGGGTGGCGTCGGTGAGTTGCGCGCTGGCCAGGGTGCCGCAGAGGATGAGGTCCAGGCGCGCTTGGGCCTTGATCAAGGGTGCGGCCTGGGGGTGTTGCGGCAGTCCTTCCAACAAGTTCCGGCATGCCTGCAGGTCACCGGCCACCAAGCTCAGGTGTCCGTCCAGCAGGTTGAGCAGGGGACGTTGGTCCGCAGCGGCCTGGGGGGCGATGCGCCGGATGAAGCCCTGCACCTGGTGCAGGTAGGCGAGGTCTACCGCGATAACCTCCTCTACTCGCATCGGAGGATCCACATCTTCATAACTCACCCATGGTAAAGCGGGTCCGAAATCGGTTAGCTCGGGGGTGAGCAGCCAATCCTCCAGCTTGTTCACCTCGCGGGTGAGCAGCAGCGGCAGATGGCGGTTGCCGGGATCCCACGCCGCGATGCGCTCCAGGTCCTCCAACGCCCGACCGGGGTGCTGCAGGTCGCGCATCACCAGCAGGGTGGCGCGGTGCTGGTCGTCCTTTGCCAGCGGCAGGTAGTTCTCCGCTTCACCGCTGAAGAAGATCTGCACCATGCGGAACTGCTTGTCGATGGCGCGGTCGAAGATCTCGGCGAAGGCCAGGTCGCGCTCCGGGTTGGGCAGCATGGCGGCGAGGTAGAACGCGGCCGAAGGTTCCATCCAGCTGGTACCGCGCAAGGGCGCGAGGTGCTTCTCGTAAATGGCGCGTGCGTTCAGGACGGGCCGTTCCGGGTCGTGACCGTGGTGGGCCAGTCGGACCAATTGAAAGGCCAGCCGCGCTTGGAGCATCGGATGTCTGGCGGCTTTCAGCAGCACTTCACCGTCCTTCCATGCTTTGCGGATGCCGGCCCCATCGTGCGCAATGAAGCCCCAGGGGTCCTCGCTGTTCACCAGTTGTTCGCAGCGCTTGGCATAGGCGATGTACTCCGGCCAACCGCCCTTCAGTTGCGCTAAGCGCTTCAGGAAGTTGTTCGTGCGGAGCAACTCGGCCTCTTGCTTGAAGTAATCCACCGGTTCCGTGCCGTAGAGGATCATGGCGATGTC
>JBIIYD010000268.1:0-3713 GCA_044347005.1 Flavobacteriales bacterium
GACCGTGCCCCCAACGCCACACGCCTTACGGACAAGCTCATTGCCAAGGGTTTGGTGGAGCGGGAACGCTGCGAGGAGGATCGGCGGGTGGTGTATGTGCGAATCAGCGATAAAGGACTGGAGCTCCTGACCCAGGTGGATAAGCGCAACAAGGCCCAACAAAAGATCCTTGAGGAGCGCCTGAGCCAGGCGGATGCACTTGCGTTGAACCGCGTACTCGATCTGTGGAGGGACTGAACCGTTCAGTGGTCGATGCTGTTCATGCAACACTCGCCCGATAAGATGCTCATCCACCAACGAGCCATGCCCATCACATTCCTCCTCGGCCTTGTTCCTGCGATCGACGCTTGTCCTGCTTCCGAGCGGCTTGCCCGTTGCAGCGCCATCCTGGCGACGCCGATGCACATCTTTCTTTGTTCTCGCCAATGGAACAGGACCTGACCGCACGCACTGTGCTCGAGGTACATCCTCTGCTCGCCACGCGCTTCAGCCCAAGGGCCTTCAGCGCTCGCGAGGTCACCGACGAGGAACTCGAGCTGGTGCTGGAGGCGGCGCGTCTTGCCCCCAGCAGCATGAACGAACAGCCGTGGCGCTTCCTGGTGACCCGGCAGGGTGGCGAGGGCTACGACCGGCTCCTGGCCTGCCTCGCGGAAAGCAATCGCATCTGGGCCGACAAAGCACCCGTGTTGATCCTGAACATGGCGGCGCACAACCTTTCCCGGAACGGCCGACCCAACCACCATGCCTGGCACGATCTCGGTCTATCCATCGCACAACTCACGGTGCAGGCCACGGCCCTGGGCATGGGCCTGCATCAGCTGGGTGGCTTCTACGCCGACCAAGCCCGCGAAGCCTTCGGCAAACCCGAGGAATTCGATCTCGTAAGCGTGATCGCGTTGGGCTTTCCGGGTGCCCCGGACGATCTGCCGGAGAACCTCCGGCAGCGCGAACTGGTGCGATCGCCGCGCAAACCGCTCGAGGAGTTGGTTTGGCATGGACGCATGAGGAGCTGAAACATCAGAGCCTGTTCGGGATCTCTTGAATGATGGGCTCCGAGACTATTTTTCGCTGATGTGAGTCCGAAAGTTTTCGCGTAGCGGTGCCTACGGGAACATTTTTGGGCGAAGCATCGGCGGAAAAGAGGCCGGAGAGCGCATTTGAAGAGATCTTGAACAGGCTCTCAGGGTTTTGTCACTTCGGGGATGCTGCGCTCCCAGAGCAAGGCTCCCAGGGCATCGTGTACCGAAATGGTCATTACCCGGGCTTTTCGCGGACCCGTGAAGCCGAGGATGGCGAAGTTGCGCTGCTCCACCACGGTGCCTTCCACCCGGTTCAGGTTCTCTTCCGTGGCTTTGTAGGTGCCCGAGGTCAATGGCGATACGGTGAGGTCGTACAGCACGCGCCCATCGCCGAGCCGCAAGCTGCTGAGCTCTGTGAAATGCCGGTCGCCGGTAAGGAAGACCACACCGGTGATGCCCTCGACCTCGATGCGGCGCAACAGTTCGGCACGTTCCTCGGGCATGGTCGCATAGTTCTCGTAGATGGCCGCCGTGTTCAGCACCTGGCTGCCAATGGCCACGAGCTTGAAGGGCGCCGTGCTGTACTTGAGTTCCCGGATCAGCCAATCGATCTGCGCCGCCCCGAGCATGGCCGGGCGTTCGGTGGTCAAGTTGCCGGGCACCCGGTAAGTGCGGTCGTCCATCAGGAAGAATTCGATGTCGGAATGGTTGAACGCCGTGGTGGTGCCCGTTACACCCGGTACTCCGCAGGTGGGGTTCGGCCAGAACAGGTCGAAGCATTCACGGGCGGTACCGCTGTGCAACCATCCGCCGTCCGCGTCATTGGGCCCGAAGTCGTGGTCGTCCCAAATGGCGTAGTGGTGCGTGCTGCGCAAGAGGCGTTGGAGCTCCGGTGTGGAACGCGTGTGGGTATAGCGGTGCAGGTAGCCGCTCCGGCTTCCCCAGTCCGATTCGCGGAGGTACACGTTGTCCCCGAGCCACAACATCAGGTCCGGCTGCTGGTCCGCGATGGTGCCGAAAATGTCCAGCTGCCCACCGTATGCCTTTCCCGGGCGATCGTATGCCGGTTCGTTGATGTAGGCACAACTCCCCAAGGCCACGCGGAAGGAGGGAGGGTCGGTCCGGAAGCGCCACAGGGCTTGTGTGCGAAAGGTGAGCGTTCGCCCCAGGTCCAGCACCTTTCCGTCCTTCACCACACGGTAGCCGTAGGTGGTTCCCGGCACAACGGGTGCCATGGTGAAGTCCATGGCATGGGCCAGTTCGGGCTTCGAGTTCTGCGTACCGGTGGTCAATACGCTGTCCGGCCTGCTGATGTCCCAGTACTCCAAAGCCACCGAACAGGGCCCGTGGCATTGCAGCCAGATGGTGGCCTCCAGCATGTCGCTGTGGCCGGGCATGGGGCCATTGATGCCGTGTTGGGCCAACACATGGGTGGCCAGGCCGAGTACGACCAAGGACGGGATACGCATGATCCAAAGGTCGTGACTGCCGGCCTACCGCCACGAATGCAATAGCGACGCACACAAGGAGGTGATGTCCGGGTCCGGGTTCACGGGAAGCAGGCTACTTTCGCGCCCTGAGCCGATCAAGCGGCACCCCTATGCACAGCATGAGCATTCTACTGGCCTTCGACCCCATTCAAGCATGGCTCGACATGAAGGCCCAACTGCCGGACCTGGCCATCGAAGGTATCGGCATCAAGTACATCTACCCGGTCTTCATCGTGTTGATCCTGCTGGAATACTTCAAGGCGAAACACCTCTTCGATCTGAAGGAAAGCTTTTCGGGTTTCGTCATCGGGGTGGGCGCCACCATCATCCGGGTGGTCACGAACGTGTTCGAGATCACCCTGTTCATGTTCCTCTTCTGGTGGGCGGCCGACTTCCGCCAGGAATACCTCGGGTACACCAGTTTAGGCTTCGCTTGGTACATCTGGGTCATCTGTGTGATCGCCGATGACCACAACTTCTACTGGCACCATCGCCTGGCGCACAACATCCGCCTGCTTTGGGCCGCCCACCTGCCGCATCACTCGGGCCGCCAGTACAACCTCACCATCAGCATCCGCAACGGCTGGTTCATCACTTTCGTGAAACCGATCTACTGGCTCTGGATGCCGCTGCTGGGCTTCGAACCCATCATGATCGCCACCTGCCTTATCGCCAACGCGTTCTACCAGTTCACCCTGCATTCGCAGCTGATCCCCTCGTATGGCTGGTTCGAGAACATCTTCAACTCCAGCCACGTGCACGTGGTGCACCACAGCTGCAACACCGAATACCTGGACCGCAACCACGGTGGCATCTTCACCTTCTGGGACCGGCTCTATGGCACCTGGCAGGCACCCATCAAGGGTGTGGTCCCGAAATTCGGGATCAGCCACGACCCGAACACGAACAATCCCATCACGCACAACATCTTCGAGTTCCAGGAGATCTGGCGGGACATGAAGAAGTCGCCGAAGCTCAAGGACAAGTTCATGTACATCTTCGGCCCTCCGGGTTGGAGCCACGACGGCAGCAGCAAGACCAGCCGCCAGTTGCAGGACGAAATGAAGGCGGCCGCACGGATGCCAAGGGAGTCGGTGGCCGCGTAACCAACGTTATCGCACAACGAAAAAGCCGGGAGCGATCCCGGCTTTTTCGTTGCGTGGTGATACCGGTTCAAAGACCGAACAGCCTTCCGAGACCGGAG
>JBIIYD010000269.1:0-3702 GCA_044347005.1 Flavobacteriales bacterium
CTGGAAGAGGAGCGTGGGCATTAAGGGCCATCAACCGGAGTACTTGTCCTTCCAGCGCTTGGCCAGAAATGCCGCGTGCTCCTGCTCCCGGGGATTGTTCCCCGGTGTGTAGAACACGGTGCCCTTCAGCGTGTCGGGTAGGTACTCCTGGTCCAGGAAATTCCCCTCGCCATCGTGGCTGTACTGGTAATCCTTGCCGTGCCCTAGGTCCTTCATCAGTTTCGTAGGCGCATTCCGCAGGTGTAGGGGCACGGGCAGGTCGCCCGTAGCGCGCACCTTCTCCTGCGCCGCGCCGATCGCCAGGTAGCTCGCGTTGCTCTTGGGCGAACAGGCCAGGTAAGTGGCGCATTGGCTGAGCACGATGCGGCTCTCGGGCCAGCCGATCAACTGGGCCGCCTGCATGGCCGTGGTGGCCAGCAGCAAGGCGTTGGGATTGGCATTCCCGATATCCTCGCTGGCCAGGATCACCATGCGCCGGGCAATGAAGATCGGATCCTCGCCGCCTTCGACCATGCGGGCCAGCCAATAAACCGCGCCGTTCGGGTCGCTTCCGCGCAGGCTTTTGATAAAGGCGCTGACGATGTCGTAGTGCTGTTCACCCTGCTTGTCATACCGGGCGGCTCGGCTCAGCACCACCTGTTGCACCAACTCATCGGTGATCGTTACATCACCATCGCCGGCTGCTTTCACGCACAGTTCGAAGGTGTTCAGCAAGCGCCTGGCATCCCCTCCGCTGGCGCGCATCAAGGAATCGATGCTGGCCAGGGTGATGTTGCGCGCCTTCATTTCCGCGTCCTCCGCCATCGCCCGTTCCAGCAGGTGGAGGAGTTGGGGCTCGTCCAAGGATTTCAGCACATACACCTGACAGCGTGAAAGCAAGGCTCCGATGACCTCGAAGCTGGGATTCTCTGTCGTAGCCCCGATCAGGGTAATGGTGCCCTTCTCGACCGCCCCGAGCAGGCTGTCCTGTTGCGCTTTGCTGAAGCGGTGGATCTCGTCGATGAACAGCACGGCGCTTCGCGAAAAAAGCCCGCTGCCGCCGGCCTGCTCGATCACTTCGCGCACATCCTTTACGCCGCTGCTTATGGCGCTCAGGGTGAAGAACGGACGTTTCAGCTCCCGGGAGATCAAGCGCGCCAGCGTGGTCTTGCCCACCCCCGGAGGGCCCCAAAGGATCATGCTCGGTAGCATTCCTCCGGCAAGCGCACGGCGAAGCACGCCCTCGGGCCCAACAAGGTGTTCCTGCCCCAACACCTCATCCAAGGTTTCGGGGCGCATGCGTTCGGCGAGGGGAGGGAGGGTATCCAAAACAGCTGGAAGGGAGTGCAAAACTAGGCCACCAAAAAAGAAGCCCCCGCCGGTGTGGCAGGGGCTTCTTTGCAGGTCGGGTCCGCTTATGGCTGGTACAGCAGTCGGCCGCGGTACTCGTTGCCGTTCAACGTAATGCGGTACAGGAACATGCCGCTGCCGTTCTCCACGGGGCGGAAGGTGACCTGTACAGGCTGGTCCACGCTGACCTGTGCATTGAACAGTTCGGCCACCTTGCGGCCGTGCATGTCCATGACCTCCACCACGGCGATACCGTCCTGGTCGGCATCGAAGCGTATGACGCTCTCGTTCCGGAAGGGGTTCGGAGCAGCGTTCACGACCATGCGTTCAGCCGTGTTCCCTCCGTTGGTGCTGAGGATCGGGTTGTTCACCACGTGGATCACCTCGTCGACGCTCGTTGTGTTGCCGCACGCATCCACCGCGGTGTATGTGCGGGTGATGGTGTAGTTGTACTTGCACCCGGCACCGGTCTTGTCCTCGATCATGGTCACCTGCACTGGCCCGCTGCAGTTGTCCACAGCACCGCAGTCGAGGGGCTCGGGGATGTTCCAGCAGTCCACGGTAACGTCCTTGGGTTTGCAGGTGAAGCCCGGTCCTTCGTTGTCCACCACATCCACCAATTGCGAGCCGTGCGCCGTGTTGCCACAGGCATCCATTGCGCTCCAAATACGCATCAGCTTGTAGGTGCCGGCGCAGGTGCCAGGGAAATGGGTCTCTTCGAAGGTGACCGTGATGTTGGGGTCGCATTCGTCGAAGGCCGTTACATGGGCTGGTGCCGGAACCGCATCGCACGAGACGGTAACGGACTCGGGTACACCGTGCAGCACAGGGGCTACCAGGTCCACCACGGTGATCCACTGGGTGGCGCTACCCGTGTTGCCACAATCGTCCGTAGCGGAATAGATGCGCTCGATCATGTAGCTGTTGGCGCAGTCGCTGGCGTGGATGATGTCGGTAACGTGCACAGGGTAGGTCTCTTTGCAGTCATCGGCTGCCCAAACATCACCGTCGGCTTCCGGCACATGAGCGCAGCTCACCATCAGGTCCGCAGGCATGTTCATGATCACAGGAGGGTTGGTGTCCACCACGGTGATGGTCTGTATGCAGGTCTCCACAGCGCCTGTGGCATCGGTCGCCGTCCAGGTGCGCACCAGGGTGTAGGGGCAACCACCGAACCACTGGTCTGTCCAGCCAACGAATACTTCGGGGCAGGTTTCGTCCTTGCGGAAGATCGGCGCACCAACATCGGCAGGATGGTCCGAGGTGCCACACTCGATGGTGACATTCGGTCCACAGGAGATGACCATGGGCGGGCACTTGTCGCAGTCGCCCTCCACCACGGTCGCTGTGGCGGTGGCAGTGCATCCGTTTCCTGCGGTCACGGTCAACGTGTAGTTGCCCACGGTATTCACCACAGGGTTCTGCTGGGTGCTCGTGAAGTTGTTGGGTCCGCTCCAGGAGAAGCTTCCAATGCCTCCACCTTGCAGGACAATGCTACCCGACACACAATCCAGACTGCCGCCCAAAGCCGATGCCGTGGGAGCCTGCTGGTCATTGCTCACTTCAGCCGAAGCCTGGCTGGTGCAACCGTTGGCACCGGTCACCACGAGGGTGTAGGTACCAGCTGTGCTTACCGTCGGGTTCTGCTCGGTGCTCACGAAGTTGTTAGGACCGCTCCATGCGTAGGTGCCGTTGCCGGTGCCAATCAGCATGACGCTGGCGGTGTTGCAGTCCAGCACACCGCCTTGTGCGGTAGCACCAGGCAGCACATCATCGAGGGTCACTTCAGCGGAAGCCTGGCTGGTGCAACCGTTGGCGCCCGTCACCACGAGGGTGTAGGTACCAGCAGCGCTCACCGTTGGGTTCTGCTCGGTGCTCTCGAAGTTGTTCGGGCCGCTCCATGCGTAGGTGCCGTTGCCGGTACCCATCAGCATGACGCTGGCAGTGTTGCAATCGAGCACGCCACCTTGTGCGGTCGCACCGGGCAGCACATCATCGAGGGTCACTTCAGCGGAAGCCTGGCTGGTGCAACCGTTAGCACCGGTCACCACCAGCGTGTAGGTACCGGCAGCGCTCACCGTCGGGTTCTGGTCTGTGCTCACGAAGTTGTTGGGTCCGCTCCATGCGTAGGTTCCGTTGCCGGTACCCATCAGCATGACGCTGGCGGAGTTGCAGTCCAGCACGCCACCTTGTGCGGTCGCACCTGGCAGCACATCATCGAGGGTCACTTCTGCGGAAGCCTGGCTTGTGCAACCGTTGGCACCGGTCACCACGAGGGTGTAGGTACCGGCAGCGCTCACTGTTCGGTTCTGCTCTGTGCTCACGAAGTTGTTGGGTCCGCTCCATGCGTAGGTGCCGTTGCCGGTACCCATC
>JBIIYD010000270.1:0-3695 GCA_044347005.1 Flavobacteriales bacterium
CATGGTGTGGTGGTAGGTGTCGATACCCACCTCCTCCAGGTCGTTGTGCTTGCCGGAAACGCGCAGGCATTTCTGCGTGTCGGCGATGCGCTTGTGTTTGGCCTCGCGGTTGCCCAGGAAGAGGTCCTTGAACTGGTTCATGCCCGCGTTGGTGAACATGAGCGTGGGATCGTCCTTCACCACCATGGGGGCGCTGGGCACAATGGAGTGGCCGCGCTGGGCGAAATGGTCGAGGAACTTCTGGCGGATCTCGCGGGAGGTGAGCATGGGGGGCGTAAGAGGCGGCAAAAGTACCGCGCCGGGGCAACGCAAGAAGACCGCATGCATTCCGGGGATCGACATTCTTTAACAAGGCCAGGACGTTGTGCCGGGGCGCGCCCTGTGGAAGGCCCCTATATTCGCAAGTCTTCGCACCTGCCATGGCCGAACTGAAGTACCGCTTCAATCCCGATACGCTCAATTTCGAGCGCATCCGCCTTTCGGCGAAGCAGAAGACCAGGCGGATCCTCCTGATGCTTACCCCGGGGCTGGTGGTCGGACTACTGGGGATCTTCCTGGTGTACCAGTTCGTGGACAGCCCGAAGGAGGCGCTGCTGCGCCGCGAGAACAAGCAGTTGTTGCTCCAGTACGAGCTGTTGAACAAGCAGTTGGCGGAGCTGGACCGGGTGCTGGCCGATGTGCGGCGCAGGGACGACAACATCTACCGGGTGATCTTCGAGGCCGACCCCCTGCCCGAGAGCATGCGGCGCGCAGGCACCGGCGGTGTGGCCCGCTACAGGGACCTGGAAGGATTCGGGAGCAGCGAACGGGTCATCGAAACGAAGAAACGGCTCGACCAGCTTACCCGGCAGCTGGTGGTGCAGTCCAAATCCTTGGACGAGGTGGCCTCGCTGGTACTCCTGAAACAGGATATGCTTGCCAGCATCCCTTCCATACAGCCCGTGGCCAACGAAGATCTGACCCAGACGGCAGGTGGTTTCGGCTGGCGCATCCACCCGATCCACAAGATCAACAAGTTCCACGCGGGCATGGACTTCACCGCAAAGACCGGCACGCCCATCCATGCCACCGGCGATGGCAAGGTGGTCTTCGCCGAATACGCCACCAACGGTTATGGCATGCACGTGATCGTGGACCACGGGTACGACTACCAGACTCTCTATGCCCACCTGAGCAAACTGGAGGTGCGCAGGGGGCAACAGGTGAAACGCGGCGACATCATCGGACTGGTGGGGAACACGGGCTTGAGCGCCGGACCACACCTGCATTACGAAGTACACAAAGGCGGCGAAGCCGTGGACCCGGTCAACTTCTTCTTCAACGACCTTTCTCCGGAGGAATACGCGATGATGCTGGAGATGTCGCGGAACGCGGGGCAATCGTTGGATTGAGGGACAGACAATGTGGAGATGTTGGGATGTGAAAATGTGGAGATGTGGAGATGAGCGGATCGGTATGTGCGGGTTCTCATTTCCACCCCCGATATGTATCGGGGCGATCATTTCCACATTATTCACTTCTCCCCGCTTCGTAGCTTTCGCCAGCGTTTGTCGAGAACGTAATGCCCTACAAGGAAAAAACCGTCGAAAAGCTCTATTGGTCCATTGGCGAGGTCGCCAGTGACCTGGAGGTGAACACCTCCCTGATCCGCTATTGGGAAAAGGAGTTCGGCATGATACGGCCCAAGCGGACCGGCCGCGGCGACCGCTTGTACACCCGCAAGGACATCGACCTCCTGAAGCGGATCAAGCACTTGGTGAAGGAACAGGGCTTCACGCTGAACGGTGCCAAGGACCAGCTGCGCAAAGGCGGAGAGGCCGAAGCGCCGGTGATGAAGGAGGACCAGGACGAGTTGCGACAGCGCCTATTGGCCCTTCGCGAAAGCTTGTTGCAGCTGAGGTCGTCCTGCTGAGATCGCTCAGAGGTACCCCTTGCCCGCGAGGTAGCTGCCCACGTAGTCTTTCACGCCTTCTTCCAAACTCGTGAAAGGTGTTGCATAGCCGATTCCCTGCAGCTTCCGCATGTCGGCCTCGGTGAAGTACTGATACTTGTCGCGGATGTCGGCGGGGGTGTCCACGAAGGAGATCTGTTCCTCCTTGCCCATCGCTGCGAAGGTGGCCCGGACCAGGTCCAGGAAGGTGCGTGCCTTGCCGCTGCCCAGGTTGTACAGACCGCTGTTCTTGCGGTGCTCCATCAAAAAGAGGCAGACATTGCAGACGTCCTTCACATACACGAAGTCGCGGAGCTGTTCGCCGTCCTTGAAATCGGGCCGGTGGCTGCGGAAGAGCTTCATGCCGCCCGTGGAAGTGATCTGGTCGAAGGCGTGGAACACCACACTGGCCATGCGCCCCTTGTGGTACTCGTTGGGGCCATAGACGTTGAAGAACTTCAGGCCGGCCCAGAAGTAGGGCTTATCCGGCTGTGCCAATGCCCACTTGTCGAAGTCGTTCTTGCTGTCGCCATAGGGGTTCAAGGGCTTCAGCTGGTACGGCAGGGTGTCGTCCTGATCGCTGTAGCCCAGCTCGCCATCACCGTATGTGGCCGCACTGGAGGCGTAGACCAGCGGGATGCCGTACTTGACACAGGCCTCCCACATGCGCTGGCTGTAGTGCAGGTTCAGCTCGTCGAAGATGGCCGTGTTGAACTCCGTGGTATCCGTGCGGGCACCGAGGTGGAAGATGAACTGGACGAGCTTCTCGTTGGCATCGAGCCAGGTGAAGAAGTCCTTGCGGTCGACCTTGGCGCTGAGGGCCTTGCCCGCCAGGTTGGGCTCCTTGTCCGCCCGGGAGAAGTCGTCCACGGCCACGATGTCCTGCCAACCCTGGCGCAGCAGTTCGCCCACCAAGGCACTGCCGATGAAGCCGGCGGCTCCGGTCACGATGATCATGGGTCAAAAGTAGCGGCGAGTTGGCAAGCGGCGAACGGCAGGTCCTGAGTGCGGTCCACACGAACATTGCGTCACTTCAAGAGGAGCTTTTCGGGATGTTCGATCAGCGCGTTCAACATGAAGCCGACCTCTTCGCTGAGCCTGACCAAGGGTGCCACCTCCTCGACGGTCGCGTATCCACAAGCCACTGCCATATCCAAATGGACCTGGGTCTCTGTGTTCTCGGAATCGGAGTCAGTGAGTTTCGCGACCAGGTGAGCTTTGTAGCGCCTACGACGATACGCTTCGCCGAAATTGGCACACACCGACCTTGAACTGTTCCTGACCTGCGAGGTCAGTCCGAACTGGTCTTCCTTCGGGAAGCGCTTTGTGAGCTGGAAGATCCGGACGGCCAATTCGAAAGCCTTCTGGTAAAGGATCATGTCTCGAAAACCTGCCATGGGTCCATGTGTTGTTTCCTCGAAAGATCGTCGATCCAGGTGACGGGAACCCTACCCTTACGATTGGATCATCTCGCATACTCATTCGGTCCATCGCGACCAATTGATCGATGTCCCGCCCCTGAACGGATCCAACTCGCCGCCTGCCAACTCGCCGCTTGCCGCCAGCCCACTCACCGCAGGGCTATCGGGTCTTAATTTTTAGCAAGCTCTCGCGGAATGCGTCGGAGTAGGATGCGGACTTGCGCTTGAGGTTCAGGGTGAGCTTAGAACCTGTTTGCAATAGCTCCTGTTGAGAACTGTGCTCGGAGGGATCTTGACAAGGTGGTGGATGATTGATCCATTTGCGAAGACCCAACTATGGGTCG
>JBIIYD010000271.1:0-3684 GCA_044347005.1 Flavobacteriales bacterium
AGTTCAAATGCCTTTGAGGGATCAGATGATCAGACGATGGAAATATCTACTGCCGATGCGATCTTCTGATCGTCTCATTTTCTGATCTTCTGATCTTTACCCCATCGCCTTCGCTAATAGGCTTCGGCGAGCAACGCATGTCCTACACCAAGATCCTCTACACCGTCGCCGAGGGCGTCGCCACCATTTCTCTGAACCGTCCGGACAAGCTCAACAGCTTCGACCGCGAGATGGCGCTGGAGACCATCGATGCGCTGGACAAAGCCAAGGAAGACGACAGTGTGCGGGCCATTCTGCTGACTGGCGAAGGGCGGGCCTTCTGTGCAGGTCAGGACCTGGCCGAGGCCATTGCTCCGGGCACCCTGATCGAGGAGATCATCACGGTGCAATACAATCCGATCGTGCGGCGCATCCGCAACCTCCCCAAGCCGGTGGTGTGCGCGGTGAACGGCGTGGCGGCCGGTGCCGGAGCCAACATCGCTTACGCCTGTGACCTTACGCTGGCGGCCGAAAGCGCCAACTTCATCCAGAGCTTCATCAACATCGGCCTGATCCCCGACAGTGGCGGCACCTTCACTTTGCCGCGTTTGGTGGGCATGCAACGCGCCTTCGGGCAGATGATCCTGGCCCCGAAGGTGAGCGCCAAGGAGGCCGAAGCCCAGGGCATGATCTGGAAGGCCGTGCCCGATGCAGAGCTGATGAACGAGGCTACCGCTCTCGCGAAGAAGCTGGCCACCATGCCCACCAAGGCCATCGCCCTCACCAAGGACGCCCTGAACCGCGGCCTGAACAACAACATGGACGGCCAGTTGGACGTGGAGAACGAGCTACAGAGCCTCGCCGGCCGCAGCCACGATTACAATGAGGGGGTAAAGGCGTTCTTGGAGAAGCGTAAGCCGGTTTACAGGGGGGAATAACTCCCTGTTGCGGCACTGTACCGTCGACCCATTGGGTCGACTTGCGTGCGTGCCGCAACAGGTTCCCGCCCCTACCCCGATCTTCGCGCCATGGATACCTCGATGAAAGTCGCCGTGAACGGCGCAGGGACGATGGGCAGCGGCATTGCGCAAGTGGCCGCGCAGGCGGGGCACAACGTCTTGCTGTACGATACCCGCCGCGAAGCCGTGGACAAGGCCTTGGCCGGACTGCGCAAGACCATGGACAAGCTGGTGGAGAAAGGCAAGTTCACCGCCGAGCAGGCCGATGGCATCCACGGCCGCATTACCCCGGCCAGCGACCTGAAGGACCTTGCGGGCAGCGGTCTGGTGATCGAAGCGATCATCGAGGACCTCGGCATCAAGCAGAAGCTGTTCTCGGAGTTGGAAGGCATTGTGGCGACCGATGCCATTCTCGCCACCAACACCTCTTCCCTATCCGTCACAGCCATCGCCGGAGGCTTAAAGCACCCAGAGCGTATGGTGGGCCTGCATTTCTTCAACCCCGCTCCACTACTGCCTCTGGTGGAGGTGGTGCCCGGACTGGCCAGCGACGATGCCCTCGCTAGTCGTTGTGCCACGCTGATGACCGCCTGGGGCAAGGTGCCTGTGCTGTGCAAGGATACCCCCGGCTTCATCGTGAACCGTGTGGCGCGGCCCTTCTACGGCGAGGCCATCCGCATTTACGAGGAAGGGATCGCCGACATGCCCACCATCGATGCGGCAATGAAGAGCATCGGATTCAAGATGGGCCCCTTCGAACTGATGGACCTCATCGGCAACGACATCAATTTCACGGTGACGAAGACCGTTTGGGAGGCTTTCTTCTATGACCCGCGCTACAAACCGAGCTTCACGCAGCAACGGCAGGTGGAGAGCGGGAGGCTTGGGAGGAAGAGTAGACGTGGGTATTACCAGTATGATGCCAATGGGGCGATCGTTCCGTCGCCCCAAACCAAAACCTCCGCAGGGTCTCTCGTAGAGGACCCTGCGGTATCGAATGCCAAGACCGCAGGGTCCCTTCGTGCCTCAGGAGACCCTGCGGAGGTATCGGAACCGATCACCGAACGCATCCTCGCCATGCTGATCAACGAGGCGGCCGATGCGCTGTTCTGGCAGGTGGCCAGCGCGAAGGACATTGACCTGGCGATGACCAAGGGGGTGAACTACCCGAAGGGACTGTTGGCCTGGGCTGATGAAAAAGGAGCTGCACATTGGCTGGCGGTCCTGGAGAGTCTTCAAGCAGAGACCGGCGAGGATCGCTATCGTCCATCGCCTTTACTCCGGAAAGCCTCGACCTCTGGCGAGACCTTGGTTTGAATCCTGGTCGATATCGAGAGGGGTCCAAATTTTTTGAGCAATTTATTTTCCATGGAAACATTTTGATCTACCTTTGCCGACCCTAACAACCATTTTCGACATGAGTAAGAACACCACCATCGTTTCGTCCGTCGCCCTCGCGGCATTGTTCCTCGTAGCCTGCGGTCCCAGCGAAGCCGAGATCCAAGCTGCAAAAGAGAAAGCCACTGCTGACAGCCTGGCCACTCTTGCCGCTTCCGAGCGCACCGTTGCCGTGGACGCAGCTGCAAGCACCGTGAACTGGAAAGGCACAATGCTTGGCATCAAGAGCCACTACGGCACTGTTGCCCTCACCGATGCCAACCTCGTTGTGAAAGGCCCATCCGTAGCGAGCGGATCGTTCACCGTGGACCTGAGCAGCATCACCGCCTTGGATTCCGCCTACGCAGCTGATGATGCCAAGCAAGGCACCCGCGCCATGTTGCTCGGTCACCTCGCCAGCGCTGATTTCTTCGACGTGGCCAACCACCCGAAGGCCAGCTTCGAGATCACCAGCGTTGAAGGCAACACCGCTACCGGTAAACTCACCGTGCGTGGTGTGACCAACGAAGAGAAGGTTACCGATATCGCAGTGACCGAAGAGAATGGTGTTGTGAAGGCAACGGGCAAACTCGCCTTCGATCGTCAGAAGTACGGCGTTGCTTGGGCCAGCGGTTCCAAGGATGCCGTGCTCAACGACATCATCGAGCTCGAGATCGCACTTAGCGGCAGCTTCCAGTAAGCGATCGTTTGGTGAAAGGGAGGGGCGTCCACTTCGGTGGGCGCTCTTCTATTTTGTGGCCTACCGAACCAACCCAGGGCAAACGCATCTAAATCGCAGCGGGACGTTGTGAAATGAACACAGGGGTGTGATCCGATCCTTGGTCAGGGTATTGGATCCCAGTTCGAATAGGCTGTGCTTTCGGTCAAAACACAGCCATGCCCCATCAGCACTCCATACTCTCTTACTTCGAGGACCTGAAGGACCCTCGAATGGAACGGACCCAGAAGCACCCCATGGAGACCTTGGTTTTCATCAGCGTGGCGGCGATCACATGTGGCGCCGACACATGGGACGAGATACAGGAGTGGGGTGAGGCGAAGGCTGATTGGCTATCCAGGTTGGTGCCACTGCCCAACGGGATACCTTCTCACGACACGTTCAATCGGTTCTATGCAGCCTTGGAGCCAGGGTCCTTTGAGGGGTGTTTCGGGAAATGGGCGGCCTCCATTGCCGAACGGACCCCGGGTGAAGTGGTGAGCATAGACGGCAAGACCATGCGTGGCAGCCGAGGTGTGAACGCTTCTCCAGCGCATGTGGTGACCGCATGGTCCAGTAGCGATCATGTGAGCTTGGGCCAGTTGCGCATGGGGGACAAGACCAATGAGAGCAAAGCCATCCCGGAATTGC
>JBIIYD010000272.1:0-3680 GCA_044347005.1 Flavobacteriales bacterium
TGGAAGGCCGCAGCGAAGGCATTCCGTCGCATCGCTTCGGATTTCCCCACCAGCGCAGAAGCGAACCAGGCACGCAAATACGCCGGTCACGCCGAAGCGATGGGCGGATAGGCAAAGAGCACCATGTCCACGGCCGAACACCACCTTTCGAGTTACGACCCGACCAGCGTCCCCAGTGGCGCTGGTCGTCGTTTCGCCCTGGTCATCAGCGAATGGAACCGGGAAGTGACCGATGCCCTGCGCAGCGGAGCCCGGGCCACGCTCGAAAAGCATGGTGTTGCCGCCACCGACGTGATCGAAGTGTGGGTTCCAGGCAGCTTCGAGCTCGCCTCCGGAGCCCAGTTCCTGCTGGAGCGCGGCGGCCTCGATGGGGTCATTTGCCTGGGCAGCGTGGTGCGCGGCGAAACGCCTCATTTCGACTTCGTGTGCCAAGGCACCACCCAGGGCATCATGGCCGTGGGGCTCAAGTTCAGCCTGCCCGTGATCTTCGGCGTGCTAACGGACGACACCATGCAGCAAGCGCTGGACCGCAGCGGCGGCAAGCACGGTAACAAGGGTATCGATTGTGCCGTGGCGGCGCTGAAGATGGCCGCGTTGAAGACACGTTCCTGAGTCAGTGCTTCGGAAGATGTTCCCCGATGGGCGATCTTCGTACCATGCGCATTACTCTCCTGATCGTTCTCCTCAGCATCCTGCACACGGGTTCCAAAGCCCAGGACTACCGCCACGGCCCCCGCTTCGGATTGGGACTTAGCACGCAGAGCTTCGGTGGCCTGTTCCAGAACACCGGCAACCTGATGCCCGGCCCCGTGCTCGGCTGGCACTTCGACCTGCCCATACACCCGCAAATGAGCATCATGCCGGAGTTGCTGTGGATGACCAAGGGAACGGTATCGCGGAACCAGACACAGTCCATCCGCTCCAAGAGCACCTACCGCTATCTCGAGATGCCGATCAGCTTGAAGGTTCATATGGACAAGAACAAGCAGGACGGCTTGTTCCTGGTCGCAGGCCCATCGATCGGGTATTACCTGAACGGCAACTACAAACAGTGGGAATCGGGCAACCTCACGATCGACGCGGACTACACGCTGCCTGCCGATGGCCAGCGCTGGCAATTCAGTGGCCTGGTCGGCATGGGCATGGAAGGCGACAAGTGGTCGTTCGACGTGCGGGCACAGACCAGCTTCACACCCTTGGAATCGTTCACCCAGGCGCAGAACGTCGTGTATAGCATCACCTTCGCCTACCGCATCGCACCCAAACCCAAGGTGGCGGAGGAGGACAAGGAGGAGTGACGTTCCTCACACCTTCGTCCGCACCTTGCTCCACTGCTTAACTTGCCAGGTGACGGTACCGGTGGCCAGGTGGTTCCCGCTCTTGTCGTGCAGTTCCACGGTGCTGGTGAAATCGATGGCGTCCTGGCTGCGCAATGGACCGATGGCCTTCTCCTCGATCTCGGCGACCGTAGGGATGCAGGTGGCGTGTGCGGGTTGCTTGGCTTGGTAGTGGTAGGCCATGTGCAGGGTGCGCATGATGAGGCGGTACTGCTTCGGGTCCAAACGTTCCAACAGCGACAGGCCGCTGCACATCTCGGCGGCCGTGGCCAATGCACATGCGTGGATGCCATTGATATGGTTGCGGTTCACGCGCCAGTTCGGGATCGAAACGCGGATACCTCCCTCGGGCAATGGGATCACCTTGAAGCCGTGCGGACGGTTGAACGGGATCATCCAGGGCAGGAAGGCGTTGAGCCACCAGCGCGTGAAGGAGGAGCGGCGGGCCTTTGAAAGGATCGTTGGGAGATGCATGGGGAATGCTGTGGGGATGGCGGGAATGTGGAACGGAGGAAATGCGGAACCTCACTCAAGGATACGTGCGATATCCGGGCGGAAGTAAAGCTCGCTCTTCAGCACCTTGCCGTCGTCGCGGTAGATGGGCTTGCCGTTGGCGTCGAGCTTGCTCATGTTGCTGCGCTGGATCTCGCGGAACACCTCGTCGATCTTGTGTTCGAGGCCATGTTTGAGCAATGTGCCGCAAAGGATGTAGAGAATGTCGCCGAGGGCATCGGCCACCTCCACCAGATCGCCGCGCAGTGCCGCATCGAGGTACTCCTCGTTCTCCTCGCGGATCAGTTTGTAGCGCAGCAGCGCGTCGCGGTCGCCGATGTCGCCCACAGGAGCCTGCGCATTCGCAATACCGAAAGCGTCGTGGAAGGTGCGCACGTGGTCGATCGCTTCTCGCAGGGAAAGGTCTTGTCCGCTGGTCATCATGGGCCTAAAGTAGCGCGATCGATGGTGCTGCCCGGCACGCTCGAAAAATGCACGCACCGGCGGCCCCGGAGGCCTTGGCAGGAAGGACGATCTTAACACACTTTAACGGCGCTGCGATGGTGGTCGACATCACGGGCACCGCACCTTTGCGGCACCTTTCGGCCAAGGGCCGCAGCACAGGAAGAACAACCATGGAGAACACCACTTCGGAACAAACAGGGACCGTTACTTCGGAGAGCATCCGTGTACTCAATGAACGCATTCAACATGCCAGCGCCTTCGTCGACCTGATCGACCGGGAAATGGACAAGGTGATCGTGGGGCAAAAGGACATGGTGCAGAAACTACTCGTGGCCTTGCTGGCCGACGGGCACATCCTGCTGGAAGGCGTACCCGGGCTGGCCAAGACCATGGCCATCAAAGCGCTGGCCCGTACGGTCAACGTGGGTTTCAGCCGCATCCAATTCACACCGGACCTGTTGCCGGCCGACCTCATCGGCACGCTGATCTACAGCCCGCGCAACGAGGAGTTCACCGTGAAGAAAGGCCCGCTCTTCAGCAATTTCATACTGGCCGACGAGATCAACCGGGCTCCGGCGAAGGTGCAGAGTGCACTGCTCGAAGCCATGCAGGAAAGGCAGGTCACCATCGGCTCCACCACGCATCCCCTGCCCTCGCCTTTCCTGGTGATGGCCACCATGAACCCGATCGAACAGGAAGGGACCTACCCGCTGCCCGAAGCGCAGACCGACCGCTTCATGTTGAAGGTGGTGTTGGACTACCCGAGCCGCGAGGAGGAGAAGCGCATCATACGCCAGAACGTACGGGCAGGTAGCCTGGCACAGACCGAGCCGGTGGTCGATCCTGCGGAGATCATGGCCGCGCGCCAACTCGTCCGCGAAGTGTACATGGACGAAAAAATCGAGCAGTACATCGTCGACATCGTGTATGCCACGCGGAAACCCGAGCAATACAAGCTGGGCGACCTGAGTTCGCTCATCTCCTTCGGTGCCAGCCCACGTGCCAGCATCAACATGGCACTCGCGGCCAAGGCCTTCGCCTTCACCAAGCGTCGCGGGTATGTGATCCCCGAGGACGTGCGTGCCGTATGCCCCGACATCCTGCGGCACCGGATCGGGCTCACCTACGAAGCCGAGGCCGAAAGCATCACCGTGGGAGAGATCATCGACCGTGTGTTGAACACGGTGGAAGTGCCTTGATGCACCGCGCCCGGGGCAGCAAAGACAGGACGCGTGCCGTGTGAAGGGCCTGTGTCCGCGCCAACCGAATCAAGCACTTGAACTCCGCACAACATACCAAAGAGCTCCTGAAGAAGGTGCGCTTGATCGAGCTGAAGACACGCGGCTTGAGCGAGCACATCTTCTGTGGCGAGTACCACAGCGCCTT
>JBIIYD010000273.1:0-3677 GCA_044347005.1 Flavobacteriales bacterium
AACTTCGATTGGCAGATCAGCAACGAACTCGTGCTTGGCGACTTCGGAGGCTTCTTCACCACAGGTCCCTTCTCGATCGACAGCCTTTACGTGGGCTTCAGGCGCGATGCACAAACCGGGTGGATGCTCCTATCCTTCGGCCTACAAGCGGTGAACTTGACGGCCCATCGCCTGCTCCCGCTCTGTCCGGGTCCGACATCGGTCGATGAAGCCACCACCACGTCCGGCATTACGCTCTATCCAAATCCTGGTAACGGGGAGCACATCCGGGTGGAAACTGCCGTTGTCCTGCGCAGCTTAGAAGTGCTCGACGCTACCGGCAGGATGATGGCGCTTTACGATGGTACGCTACGAACGATCCCATCGCCCAGCGATCCCGGTACTTATTTGGTGCACGCCACACAAGGCGATGGACAACGGTCCACGAAGCGGTGGGTGCGGTACTGAGGTTGTAATAGGACCGTTTCCCGAACACCACGGCAAGACTTAGCTGAATCTACTGAGGTAAGATCTATCGACGCAACAGTACTCCGCGCCATCGGCCCCTGCCTCACTCCACCCGGAACGGCTCCGTCCACTGCCGCTTCAGATCCCCACCCACGAAGAACAGCCGATAGCTTCCGGGAAGCATCTCTTTGCTCCCTTCCGGTTGATGCGCTGCGATCCACCAGCGCAAGGCCGGAAGCATAACGATGTGTTCCTCCCAGTCCGCCCAAGGCATGCCACAGTCCATCTGGGTCATGTCGAAGGGAATGCGCTCCACCCAACCGGTGTCCGTAAGCATTTCGATACCGAACAAGGGCTTGCTACTTGCGCAGCCGCCGTCCAGCATCACGCGACCGGTCAGCCGCACCCTAACCGTATCGGCGCTCACGCGATCCAGATCCGCTTCCTTCAAAGGCGGTTGCTGCGCCCAGTAGTCTTCCCAGTCCTGCTCGGTCATGGGCGGTGGCGGCGTGTAAGGCGGCGCCGGCGGAACGGGCGGCGGAAGGGTGCGGTAGTATTCTTCCAAGGCCGCGAGCTCCTGCTTGTAGGCCGCTTCGTCCTCAGCGATGAGTTGCTCGGCCAGCGTGTTCGCAGCAGCTATGGCCCATGGATCGGTGACAAGCTCCTCCACGGAATAACGTCCCTTACGGAAACGGACCACCTCCGGCGTGGCACGATCGGCACGCGTCCAGGCTCGATCCTTCAAATGCTTCGGGTCCTCCGGTAGGTCCAGTCGCATGGTGTCCTTCCGGTGAATGACCAACACGTACGACCCCGCCATACCTTCCACAGGATGGTACACGGTCCAGCGCGCCGCACTGTCGCGGAATAACGGACCGCCTTGAAACGGTAGCGCTTCTTCCGGCTTCAACCACGTGCCGTTCACGCCAACGTAGGGCACCCGCTCCTGGTAGTGCTGGATCACGCGCACTTCATTCTCCAACTGCCACACAGCCTCACGATCTTGGGCCAGCACGAAACAAAAGGATGGCTGTCCGGGTTGGGCGTAGAGGCCCAAGGGCGCAAGAAGGAGGAAGGGACAACAACGCATGGGAACCAGTTCACCACCCGAACGTCAGCAGGAACAGGCTCTCCACATCACCCCAGCGCAGGTAGGCGGTATACCGACCGTAGGGCAGGTCGGTCACGTCCACCCACTTGCTCGTCTCTCCATCAGCGGGCATGTCCACGCGCAGGGTCGGCTCAGTGCTGGGCACACCGGTGCTGTCCTGCAGGTACAGCTCGAACCGTGTGCCGGGTCCGCTGGCTGGGAACTCCAGCTGGTGGTGAGCGTAGTTGGGGTCGCGATCGATGACGATGGTCAATGGACCGGTACGCAACCCGTCCATCTCGAGCGTGAACGAATGGCGGGCCGTGTTGTAGAGCGCGAGCACTTCGGTGCGCTGTTCGGCCCAAAGCGCGTCGAAACGTTCGGTGAGCGCGATCACGTTCGGCTCCAGCACCAGATCGATATTGGTGAACCAGCCATTGCGGAACGGCAGCAGCACCGGCGGACGCGCCGGCACACCCAGCTTGGCGGTGCGCTCCAACATGCGCGTTTCCATGCGCCCGTCCAGGTTCAGGTCCACGATCATGGTATCGGATCCGCGGATCACGATCAGCTTGTTATCCGGGTAGCCGAAGATCCCGCCCATTTCAACCACCATCAGCGGAGCGCCGTTCAGCTTGATGCAGGGTGTCAAGCTGCGTTGCTGACCGGGGTGGTGAACAGTCCAGCGAGGATCGGTCACGGTCCAATGTTGACCGCGCCCGATATACTCGACATGGTAGGTGCCCTTCAACGGTGTGAGCGTGGGCCCGTCCTCGATGAAGGCATAGTTGTGACGGAAGGAGAACCGGTCGAACTGGGCTCCGGCATGGAGTCCATGGGCAAGGAGCAGGACGGCAAGGAGGTGGCGCATTGGTCTATGGTACACCGCAGGTGAGCCGAAGTTCATGCTACTGGTTCCCCTCCTTACGGATACCGCATCAGCTACTTCAACCCACCGATCAGGGAAGGCCCGCCCACCCAATAGCCCACCGAGATGATCATGTCCTGGTTGTAGTACTCCACCAACCTTTGCACGTTCCGCCGGCCTTCCCGGGCAACTGTAAAGAAATCCTTTACAGTTCGCGCATTTCCAGTTGTTGCATTTCATGCAACAACTGATGCGCGCTCGCTGCAATGTGCAGATCATGCACATTGCCCACCTCCTTACATACCCCTAGCAAGGTCAACCCGGATACCCAAGAGATCAGGGCTTCTTCTTCCCCACCCGCCTCACTCCCTGCTTCACCTGCTTCGCCTCGGTCTTCAAGCGGCGCTCGACTTTCTTTACGTCCTCGCCGGGCGGCAGTTCCTCCGGCTTGATGCCCCGCGCGAGCATGCTGTTCCGCACGGCCTTGTTGCTGGCAACGTGCTCGGCTCCGATCGACTTCGTTCCATGTAGGTCTTTGTCCAGCACATTGTGACTGGTCATCTCCGTGGCGAAGTCCTTGGCCTTGATGGCGAGGGTTGAAAGGAAGTCGGCGAGCGGACGGCCATCCGGTGCGCCGAGCTTGCGCTTCATATCGTTGGTGCTGGCACCGAAGAGGGCTTGGTCGCCGTTGCTGCGTATCACCGCGAAGCCTGCATGGTCCACGCCACGCTCGTAGATGATGCCGCTAAGTTTCTTCTCAGACTTCATCAGCTTTTCGCGAGCGGTTACGCGCGCCACGTCCAGCAACCGCTGCTCGATCACCTCCTGCTTGCGCGTCTGCACCGCGAAGTAGGTCTGCGCGAAGGCGATGGCGGGCTTGGCCGGGTCGCCGTTCTGAGCGATCAGGTAACAGGCGTAGCGGGTGAGGGCGATGTCCTCGATCATGCGCTCGCTACCGGACCCTAGGACGACCATTTTGCCGATCCCGGCAAAATGGTCGGAGACCGCTTCACCTGCAGCCTCACAAGCCTCTTTCGCCTTGTCGATGACCGTGTGGGAGTTGCTCCACTTGGCGTACCCGAACACCTCCTGCAACTCCCGTGCACTCCAGCACTCCACACCGTTCACTTCACCGCTCGCAGCCTCGAAACGCGCGAACAATTCCTGGATCTGTTCCTTCTTCATTGTGCTCCAACCTGACGCCTTTTGCGTCGATCGGCAACGGACAAGATAACGGCGGAAACACCGCCCCCGTCACTCCCCCGCCACCAC
>JBIIYD010000274.1:0-3676 GCA_044347005.1 Flavobacteriales bacterium
CCTCAGCAGCAGGAGAACCCTTGTCAGCGACGCGATCAACGCAGCCTTGATACTACCACAGCCCAGCGCCGTATCCCGGTGTGCGTGGAGAAGCCGCTGCCCGTATGCCCGGCGAACGGGTTGCGCGGGTGATCCGGTACTTGGGCCATTGCTGCTCGTGGTGCTGCGACATCGTTCTGATGGTGATGACCACCTTCAGCAAAACGGTCCATAAGCACTCCCTACATTTGGGGTTATCATGAGTTATGGATACACCTTTCGCGCAGTCATTGGCTGCATTTTGTTCTTCTTCGTTGGCACCATGCTGCACGGTCAGGCCGGAACCATCACCGTGGATGGCTTGGTCCGCAACTACACACTTCGCCTGCCATCGGCCTACGACGGCATCACTCCACTACCCTTGGTGATCGCCATGCACGGTGGCTTCGGCAGTGGCACACAACTCGAGAACCAGTCACAGCTTACTGTGAACGCCGAACAAGAGGACTTCATCGTGGTCTATCCTGATGGTACCGGCGGTATCCGAACCTGGAATGCTGGCGGTTGCTGCGGCTCTGCGATGAACAACAACATCGATGACGTGGGTTTCATCGATGCACTGCTCGACACCCTGATCGCGAGCCATGCGATCGACACCACGCGCATTTACGCTACGGGCATGAGCAACGGTGGTTTCATGAGCTTCCGCCTGGCCTGTGAACTGAGCGAACGGATCGCTGCGATCGCACCTGTGGCAGCGACCATGACGATCGACGCGTGCCAACCCACTCGTTCCGTTCCCATCATCAGCATACACAGTTACATGGATACCAGTGTGCCCTACCTCGGGGGCGTGGGCGATGGTGTTTCCGGCCACTACAACTCCCCGAAGGATTCGGTATTGACGGCTTTTGCACTGCATGGCAATTGCGCCGTGCTGCGCGACACCTTGCAACACGACGCTACAATGACCGTGGTGCGCTGGCACGAATGCGATTGCCAGCAGGAGATCCTGCACTACCTCACCCAGGATGGCGGGCATAGCTGGCACGGCGGCACAGGTACGGGGATCGGTGATCCGCCATCGACCACCATCAGTGCGAACGAGTTGATGTGGGACTTCTTCCAGCAGCACCCTCTCGGCTGCGAGCTTACCACTGGTCTGTCAGCTTCTCCATCCCAAGGTGTAACACAAGTCTTCCCCAACCCCACGACAGACCGTATCAGCGTGAGCGGGAACGCCTTGGTCCGCCTGAGCGTGATCGACCTTGGCGGCCGTGTGGTGTTGTCCTTGTCCTCTTTGCCCAGCGACCTTGTGGATGTGGACCTTGGTCCTTTGGCACCAGGGACCTACACACTGCTTACCGGCCAGCAGGATGGACATGTGAGCAGTACCCGCATAGTGCGCTATTGAGCTTGGAATCCATCTCGAAAATGATCCTTTCGGCTGCACCGGGGCCTTTCTCGTCCGATACGTATCGGAACATCCGGCGTTGCTCAACCCATACGGAGCACCACCATGCGTATGTGCTGTGCCATGGCTTGCCGCGAAATTCCTCCGGTTCTCTGCATAAACCAATTCGAGATGGCATCCGAAAACGTCCAGCAGTGACCCTGGCCGAGGAGCGATCCCCGACAATGCCCGATCGGCAACCTGGGTCCATCCTTGACCTCGACGGGACCCCGCCGCCGAACAATTCCGGTCCTGACCTGTTGCCGGGATCCGAAATCCCCCTACTTTCGTTGCGTCCAAAGGCCCCCCTGTGCTTTGGCGAGACCACGGGGGTACAGACAAAGACCAACAAAAACTTCAGTAGTAGAACTCATGAACATTTACGTCGCCAACGTGCCTTACTCAGTGAAGGACCAGGATCTCCACGAGCTTTTCGCTCCATTCGGAGAGGTCACTTCGGCCAAGATCATCATGGACAAGGTGACGAATCGGAGCCGCGGCTTCGGGTTCGTCGAAATGGCCGATGACAATGCCGGCCGTGCTGCCATCGAAGGCACCAACGGCAAGAATTTCCACGGTCGTGACCTGGTGGTGAACGAGGCTCGTCCTCGCACCGAGGGTGATCGCCCCAGCTTCGGCGGTGGCGGCGGACGTGGTGGCTACGGTGGTGGTGGTGGCGATCGCGGTGGCGATCGTGGCGGCTACCGCGGAGGCGGAGGCGGGGATCGTGGTGGTGACCGTGGCGGCGATCGCGGCGGCTATCGCAGCGATGACCGTCGTGGAGGCGGCGGCGGCGGATTCCGCAGCAACGACGACTACTGAACAATTCAGCCTGTACATCGAAAGCCCTCCGCACAGCGGGGGGCTTTTTCGTTGGCTGTACCGCCAAAAGATGTGAATGCCATCGGACCGATCGGCATCCAAGCGGTCCAAGTGGCTGGTTGCCCGGCGCCCAGCCGGTAATTTCGCGCCCTCATCCTCCATGCTGCCACAACCCTTCCTTCGAGCCATTCTGCTTTGCACGCTGCTGACCGCAGCAGCTGCATTTGCGCAACGCCCTGAAGGGGCCGTTCCTCGCAAGGGCAAGGTCTATGGCCGGGTGCTGGACGCCTCCACCAAAAAGGCGGCGGAGTATGCTACGGTAACTGTGTTCGCGGCAGGTAAGGACAGTCTTCTTGGGGGCACGATCGTGCGTGGCAATGGGGATTTTTCCGTGGAGCAACTTCCGTTGGTGCCGCTGAAGGTGGTGGTGAGCTTCATCGGGTACAAGCCGCAGGAAACACAGGTCACCCTCAAGCGCGACCACAGCGAGCACGACCTGGGCAACCTGATGCTGGAACCGGATGCCGAACTGCTCAACGAAGTGGAGGTGGTAGGCGAGCGCAGCAGTGTGGTGATGCAGGTGGACCGTCGGGTATTCAACGTTGAAAAGGACCTGAGCACCCAAGGTGGCACCGGGGTGGACGTAATGAAGAACGTGCCGGGTCTCAGTGTGGACGTGGAGGGGAACGTGGAGATGCGTGGATCAAGGCCGATGGTGCTGGTGGATGGGCGCCCCACCTCCTTGCAACTGGACCAGATTCCCGCCGAGGACATCGAACGGGTAGAGGTGATCACGAACCCTTCGGCCGCCTTCGATGCGAGTACCACGGGCGGCATCATCAACGTGGTGCTCAAGAAGAACACGAAACCCGGCTATTCCGGCCAGATGCAGGCCGGGATCGGCACGAACGACCGTTACCAGGGCGGTTTCAACCTGAATGCGCGCGAAGGGCGATGGGGCTTCAACCTGTCGTACAACTATAACACCGCACGCAATCTCACCGACGGACAGACTTTGCGGACCGATCGTTCGAACGGGGTAAGCCTGGGGCGATTCGAGCAGGACACCGAGACCATTTCCGGCCGCGATTCGCACGGTGGCCGCCTGGGTGTGGACTGGCAGATCAGCAACCGCAACACCTTGAGCTTTTCCGCAGGAGTGCGTGCCTTCGATCGTTTTGGTGACGACCGACAGGACTTCATCAACACGGACCCGAACGGGGAACTGCTATCCTCAGGCTACCAGTTGAACACTTCCACGATGAGTGGAATGAGCACGAACAGCCAGATCGCCTTCCGCCACACCTACCCCAAGGTAGGCAAGGAATGGACAGCGGATGTAGGCTACAATGGTTGGGCAAGGAACAGCCGGTCCGCCTTCGACCTCAATGGCTTCTCGGTGAATGGTGATCCACTGATCGG
>JBIIYD010000275.1:0-3674 GCA_044347005.1 Flavobacteriales bacterium
CATGATGGTGACCAGTATGAAGAAGAACGTCCCGAGGAACTGGCGGATGATATAGCGGTCGAGGGTTCTTAACACGGCTGGCTTCTGGCTACTGGCTTCTGGCTACGGTATCTAGCCAGTGGCCAGAAGCCAACAGCCAGCGGCTACTATCAAAGTCTCGTCTTCAGTTTCGGCAACAAGGCATTCTTCCAACCGGTGAACGTACCCTCCATGATCCGCTCCCGGGCCTCCTTCATCAACGCAAGGTAGAATCCCAGGTTGTGCAGGCTCGCGATCTGTTGGCCCAGCATTTCCCCGCTCTGGAACAGGTGTCGCACGAAAGCCCGGGAGTAATAACTGTCCACCCAGGCCGTCCCGTCGGGGTCCAGGGGTCCGTGGTGGTCGCTCCACTGCTTGTTCTTGATCTGCAATACCCCTTCGCGGGTGAACAACATGCCGTTGCGCCCATTACGCGTGGGCATCACGCAGTCGAACATGTCGATGCCGCGGGCGATGTTCTCCAGAAGGTTCCACGGTGTGCCTACGCCCATCAGGTAGCGCGGCTTGTCCTTCGGCAGGATGTTGCAGCAGAGTTCGGCCATGGCGTACATCTCCTCTTCGGGCTCGCCCACGCTCAGGCCACCGATGGCATTGCCTTCCGCACCCTTGCTCGCGATGTATTCGGCGGATCGCTTGCGCAACTCGGGGAAGGTGCTGCCCTGCACGATGGGGAAGAGCGCCTGGCTGTGTCCGTACTTGGGCTCGGTGTTGTTGAAGCGTTCGAAACATCGGTCCAGCCAGCGGTGAGTCAGGTGCATGCTCTTCTCGGCGTAGGCCAGCTCGCAGGGCCAGGGAGTACACTCGTCGAAGGCCATGATGATGTCGGCGCCGATGGTGCGCTGGATGTCCATCACACCTTCCGGAGTGAAGAGGTGTTTACTACCATCGATGTGGCTGCTGAAGCGCACCCCTTCCTCGGTGATCTTGCGGATGTCGCTGAGGGAGTGCACCTGGAAGCCACCACTGTCGGTAAGGATGGGCCGGTCCCAACCGTTGAACTTGTGCAGTCCGCCAGCGTGTTCGATCACCTCCATGCCCGGCCTCAGGTACAGGTGGTAGGTGTTGCTGAGCATGATGGGCGCATCAAGGTCGTTGCGCAGTTCACGGGGGTGTACGGCCTTTACCGCGCCCAGAGTGCCAACGGGCATGAAGACCGGAGTAGGAATGGAGCCGTGGTCGGTGCGCAGTTCACCGGCGCGGGCGTTCGATGCGGGGTCGTTGACGAGGAGCGTGAATTCCATGGACGATAAGGCGGCCAAAGGTAGCGCTGGCCTTGGCGCAGACTCTCCACGCCAACGGTGTTCATAACTGGGTCATCCCGTGATACCTGCCATAGGGACCCTTCGGGTAGCTTCGCACACGGTGCCGGTGCCCGAAGGCACCGCTCTTTCCATGCCCATCTGGCCCCTCGAAACTTACCTAATGGCCGGCGCGCTATTCGTGCTGGTGCTCTTCCATGCCTTCATGTTCGTTCGCATTGCACTGCGCAGGCCGGAGGTGGAGCCCGACCGTGACATGCCCATCAGCGTTGTGATCTGTGCCCGCAACGAAGCCCGAACGCTGGAGGAGCTTATTCCGCTGCTGGTCGAACAGCACCACCGCGTGTTCGAGGTGGTGGTGGTGAACGATCGTTCCGAGGACGATACCTGGGAAGTGCTGCAATGGATGAAGCCGCACCAACCGCTGTTGCGTCCGGTGAACATCCAGGCCGATGAGAAGTTCAACTACGGCAAAAAGATCGCCTTGGGTGTGGGCGTTCGCGCTGCGAAGTACCCGAACGTGCTGCTTACCGATGCCGATTGTATACCTCATGGACCTGACTGGATCAGCACCATGGCCGCTGGTTTCCGGAATGGAAGAAGCATTGTGATCGGTCACAGCCCCTATGCCTATCAGCCGGGTATCGCGAACATCCTGGAACGTTACGATGGGTGCATCAAGGCCACGCAGTACATGGGCTTTGCCATGGCCGGCATGCCTTACATGGGCGTGGGGCGCAACCTGGGCTACACCAGCGACCTGTTCTTCAATGCCAAGGGTGGCGATCGGCACAACCACTTGATGAGCGGGGACGACGACCTCTTCATCAACGCCGTGGCCCGTGGCAACAACACGACCGTGGTGGCCGATCCGCGTTCCTTCATGACCACGCGCCCCACGCGCGACCTCGTCACCTGGATCCGTCGCAAACGGCGCCATTACACCACTGCCGTGCACTACCGCTTCGGCCACCAGGTGCTTCTTACCCTGCTCCCGCTGGCAAGGGCCATCTTCTGGATAGCGCTGGTCGTGCTGGCCACCAAGGGCCAATGGCGCGAGGTGGCCATCGGGGCCGCGATCAAGGTGGGGGTGCTCATGCCCATCACCATGGCGGGTCTGCACAAGCTTCGGGCGGGCGCCATAACTTGGTTCGCGCTCCCCTTGGAATGGTTGTTCCTACTTTTGGACCCTCTGCTCTACATGAGCACGATCCTCGTCAAGCCCAAACGATGGAAGTGAACGAGAACCTCAGCGAAAAGGCCCGGCACGATTACCTGCTGGTGCGACGTGCCGTGGACCAAGGCGATCAGAAGGCCTATGCCGAACTGATGAGCCGCTACCGCGACTCCATCTACTTCATGTTGTTGAAGATGATCAACAACAAGGACGATGCGGAGGATCTTACGATCGAGGCCTTCGGAAAGGCCTTCCACCGCCTGAAGCAGTATACGCCCAACTACGCTTTCAGCACGTGGCTCTTCAAGATCGCGTCCAACAACTGCATCGACTGGATCCGCAAGCAGAAGAAAAAGACCTTCTCCATCGATAAACCCATCGGCACCGAGGATGGCGATGAAATGACGATCGAGCTGCGCAGCGACGGACTCGATCCCTACGACCAGGCCATTCGCGAGCAGAAGAACGCCATCATGCGCGAGGTGGTGGACAAGCTGAAGCCCCGCTACAAGACCCTTGTGGAACTGCGCTATTACAAGGAGTACAGCTACGAGGAGATCGCCGACGAACTCGACCTGCCGTTAGGCACCGTAAAGGCCCAACTCTTCCGCGCCCGCGAATTCCTGCTCAACCTGATGGAGGATCAGAAGGACCACATTTGATATGTGGGGATGGGAGGGATGTGAAGAATGTAGGATGTGGAAATTGGAAAATGTGAAGATGTGATCGTTCCGCTCGGGACACATTCCGTCATTTCCACCCCCGATAGGCATCGGGGCCCATGTTCCCAAAGCGTTCCGATCACTTGGGTCGGCCCACATCTTCACATTTTCTAATTTGCACATTGGTCTTCGCTCATGGAAAAGATCGCTCTGTTGCTCAAGTATTTCCCGGACCTGACCGCCACGCAACGCGCGCAGTTCATCCAGTTGGGCGAACTCTATGCTCACTGGAACGAACGCGTCAACCTCATCTCGAGGAAGGACTTCGAGCACCTCTACGAGCGGCACATCCTGCATTCCTTGGGCATCGCCAGGATGGTGCGATTCAAGAAGGGAACTCGCATCGTTGATGTCGGCACCGGCGGTGGTTTTCCCTTGGTGCCCCTCGCGATCATGTTCCCGCAGTGCACCTTCCACGGCATCGATGGCATCGGCAAGAAGATCGCCGCGGTGAACGGGGTCATCGAAGGGCTCGGC
>JBIIYD010000276.1:0-3668 GCA_044347005.1 Flavobacteriales bacterium
CCCGATGTGATCATCACCCGCTTCGCGCCCGACCGCAGCGCGGGGCATGGCCACCACGAGGCCAGCGCCATCCTCGCCGAGGAAGCCTTCGACCTGGCCGGTGATCCCAAGGCTTTTCCGGAGCAATTGGAACAAGGCCTCGAGGTCTGGCAGCCGCGCCGCCTCTTCTTCAACGGCAGCACCTGGTGGAAGAAGGACCTTGCCGACATCGCGAAGAGCGACCCCGATTGGTTCAGCGTGGACGTGGGCGGCTACGACCCGCTGCTGGGCCTGAGCTACACGGAGATCGCCGGACGCAGCCGCAGCATGCACAAGAGCCAGGGCTTTGGCGCGGCGGAAACGCGGGGGGAATCGTTGGAATACCTCAAGCTGATCAAGGGTGACCGACCGAAGGGGGAGGACATTTTTGAAGGGATCGATATGACGTGGGGGCGAGTGAATGACAGCAATGGCATTGAGGCGCTCATCAATGATCTCATCACCCATTTCGACCCGAATGGCCCAGCTTCTTCTCTGGACCGGCTGAAAGACTTCCATGAGAAGCTGTCGAATGGATCGAGTTCATTTTGGAGCGGTTACACGAAAGCCATCATCACTGAACTAGCACAAGCCGTCACAGGTCTTGTCGTCGAACCCTTAGGCGCAGGACCCTTCACTTCTTTGAATGATACAGCGACCGTCACAACATCACTGCTATCCAGAAGCGGATCGATCGTCACTGGTCGAGCCACCCTTAGATACCTCAATGGAGGTCCTGAAAGCGCGGTCGATCTCAAGCCGGAAAGCACAACTACCCTGCGCGGGGTCTTCCGGGATGTGAACGATCCATATTGGCTCAAGAATTCATCGTGGCATCGCCCAGGCGAACTTCTTGGCTGGTGCATGCCTGTTTGGAGAGGTCAACAGACGTTGCTTGTAGAAGGCGAACTGGCAGGGATTTACTTCTCGTCTGAGAAGCCGATCATGTACAAATGGGTCGACCGCGTGGCCGGTGAGCGCATCCGTCCGGTGTACATCACGCCCGTGGCCTCGGTGATCCCGAAGAGCGATGTGCTCATCGCTACCGGTGGCACGCAAACGATCACCGTGGAAGTGGAGGCGCTCACGGACAGCCTCACCGGTCAACTGAGCATGACCCCTCCGCCGGGCTGGATCGCGAGCCGGGATGCCTGGCCGGTGAACCTGACCAAGCGCAACGAGCGGCAGGTGTTCACCTTTAGCCTGAAGCCTGAGAGCGGCGCGCAGCCTGGTGCGGCGAAGTTCACCTTCTCCGGTCCCAAGGGGAAGGCCGATCGCACGTTGCACGAGATCGACCATCCGCACATCATGCCGCAGGTGTATTACACACCCGCCGAGGTGAAGCTGGTGCCGCTGGACGTGAAGACCACCGCCAGGCGCGTGGGCTACGTGAAGGGCGCGGGCGATGATGTGCCCCAAGCGATGGAACAACTGGGAGTGGCCGTGGAATTCATCGAGCCCGCATCGGCCAAGCTGGAAGAGCTGCGGAAGTACGACGCCATCGTCACCGGCATCCGCGCCTACAACGCCACCAAGGGCATGAAGGAGCTGCACCCGCTGCTGCTGCGCTACGTGGAGGAAGGCGGTACGCTGATCGTGCAGTACAACACCACGCCGCGCTTCTTCTCCGGCGCCAGCGATTTCCAGATCGATCCCGCCACGCTGGGCCCGAAGCCGTTCACCATCGGTCGTGGTCGCGTCACGGTGGAAGAAGCGCCACCCACTTTCATCGATCCCCAACACCCTTTGCTGAACACACCGAACACCATCACCTCAGCAGACTTCGAAGGCTGGGTGCAGGAACGCGGCCTCTACTTCGCTGGCGACTTCGGCACCAACTACACCCCGCTCATCGCGTGGAACGATCCCGGCGAAGAACCGCTGAACGGCGCGCTGATCGTAGCGGATCATGGCAAAGGACGGTTCATCTATACGGGGATCAGCTTCTTCCGGCAGTTGCCGGCGGGAGTGCCGGGAGCGTATCGGCTGTGGGCGAATTTGATCTCGCGGCGGGAGGTGAAATAGGAGAAGGCACGAAAGGAAGAGAATGAAAAATGATGAATGATGAATGTAAAATGTAAAATGGCTGGCGCATGGAAAGGAAGTACGACATTGAGGACCGATGCATCGTCTTCGGAGCGGAGATCGTGAAGCTCACGGATAGTCTGCCCAATACCAAAGCAGGGGCACACTTGGGAGGCCAGTTGCTGCGCAGCGGAACGGCTCCTGCCTTGCATTATGGAGAAGTACAAGGCGCCGAGTCACCACGAGACTTCATTCACAAGATGGGCATGGCGTTGAAGGAACTCAGGGAGTCGAAGAACAACATGCGGGTGCAGGCGCTTGCCGGGCTGATGGACCTGACCAGACCGGAACAGGCCTGGTTGATGAAGGAGTGCTGTGAGCTGATCGCCATCTTCAACGCCAGCATCAAGACCGCCGAGCGCAATAACCCTCGGAAGAAGTGATGGTCGTCGAGCTCCGCCCTCATTTCGGTCTTACCATTTTTCATTCATCATTTTTCATTGCACCCCTACTGTCAGGTCCAGACCTTCGCCCATACCTTCGGAACCATCCAACAGCTCGTCCATGACCACCGCCACCATCACCCAAGGGTCGCAGGTTTCAGAACTCGCCGAACACCTCATCGGGTCGGAGATCATCCGCATCGGCGGGGAGATCAATGCCCGCATCGCACAAGGCGAGAAGATCCACAACCTGACCATCGGCGACTTCAGTCCGGCGGTGTTCCCGCTGCCGGAGAAGCTGAACACCTTGATCCAGCAAGCCTACGCGGAAGGGCACAGCAACTACCCGCCGGCCAACGGCATGGCCGAGCTGCGCAAGGCGGTGAGCACTTACATCCTACGCGGCCAAGGACTGGCCTACAGCCCGGACGAGGTACTGATCGCCGGAGGCGCACGTCCCTTGATCTACGCCACGTTCAAGGCGCTCGTGGATCCAGGCGACAAGGTGGTGTACCCCGTGCCCTCATGGAACAACAACCACTACGCCTACCTGCACAGCGCTGAAAAGGTGGAGGTGCAGGCCTCGCCGGAGAACCGTTTCCTGCCGACCGCCGATGACCTGCGCGGCCATTTGGAAGGCGCCTCCTTGCTGGCCTTGTGCTCGCCCTTGAACCCGACCGGAACGTCATTCACGCGGGACCAATTGGAGGCGATCTGCGACCTGGTGTTGGAGGAGAACGCGCGGCGCAACGGCGAGAAACCGCTGTACGTGATGTACGATCAGATCTACCAGGAACTGGTGCTGGGCGATACCGTCCATGTGGACCCGGTCTCGATCCGCCCAGCCATGCGGCCCTATACCATCTACATCGACGGCATCTCCAAATCCCTCGCGGCAACCGGTGTGCGTGTGGGCTGGGCCTTCGGTCCGGCGCTGGTGATGAAGAAGATGGCGGCTATCCTAGGTCACGTAGGTGCATGGGCCCCCAAGCCGGAGCAGGTGGCCACCGCCCGTTTCCTGGATGACACGGACGCCTTCCAGGCCGCCGTGAAGCTGCACTGCACGATGATCGACGAGCGCGTGAAGGCCTACTACGATGGCTTCATGCAACTGAAGAGCGAAGGCTTCCCGGTGGATGCGTTACCCGCACAGGGCGCCATGTACCTCACCGTGCGTGTGGG
>JBIIYD010000063.1:0-12344 GCA_044347005.1 Flavobacteriales bacterium
AGTGGAGATCGACGTTGCCACCAAGGTGAAGTTCATGACCGGCAAGGACTTCAAGGCCTACCGGAACGGCAAGACACACACCTATGTGGGAGGCCTCTACGAAGAATCACCCGTACGTTTCGTGGTGCCCCACGATGCCGTATGGAACGTGGTCGTGGAGAAGGGTACCTACAATGCCCCCATCGAAGTACAAGCCAGTTGCCGCGTGATGGCACCCAACAACACCGTTCATACCAGCATCGCATCGGACGATCCGCATGCCCTTGCCGATGCACGCAACACGGCACTGGCCAACGAGATGAACCTGGCCGGCAGGAGCGAAGGCTGACGAACCGAACTGTTCCTGAAGGCGTTCTCTGGATGAAACCTTTGAACATGGAGACCCGGACCGAACACGACCGACTGGAGCAGGTGCTCCGGGGCCAATACCAGCTACTGGACGAGGTTCAGCAATGGCTGGACGAGGAGGAGAAGCACGACAGCATTCTGCGCGCGGTGGTCCTCAGTTCACGCAAGGAGCGCATCGCCCACATTCCGGGCTTGGACCGGGACCGCATCTTCGGTGCGAGTACCATTCGCGAACTCTGCATCAAATACCGTCTCCGTTTCCTCGACGCGGGTCTCTTCAAAGGTGAATTGCCTTCCCAAGCCGTACACGCCATTAGGCAGTTGGAGCGCCGTGCCAGTGGCCCGCTGCACAGTTTCAAGATGATGGCTCCTTCGTCGCGCTTCAAGTTGTGCGACAGTGAGGTGGACCCCCTGCTCTTTGTGCCGATCGGCGAGGACCGTTACTATCTGGTACACAAGTGGGGCACCGACCTCGGCTGGCAACGCATGGTGTTGGGTTGGCCGTTCCGCACACCGGTGCATCTTGGGGCAACGGTATTGCTTCTGGCGATCCTGCTGACGGCGATCATGCCCACCCATCTGCTCGCGAACGATCCGGAGGCCGGGTTCTGGGGTGCGCACCGCTTCCTGTTCCTTGTGTGGACCACCATGGTCCTTACAAGCTTCACGGTATTCGGCTGGTTCGCCTTCTTCGGGCAGTTCAGCTCCGAGGCGTGGAACAGCAAGTACTTCAATTGAGCGACCGCCCCTTGGCCAATTCCTGGATCACGCTTCGCTCCCAGTGGCGGGGGCCGTGGTCGGCAACTTGCAAAGGCACGAGGTCCTGAACCACGCTTTCAGTGCTTCCCGCTCTTCGGGCACCAAGTTCCTGAAGGCTTTCCGAAGTTCTTTCCGAAAGGTCCTCACATCGGCACGGCTGATCTTCTCCAGCACTTCCTTGTGGTAGGTCAGCAGGTCGGTCGTGGTCTTCATGGCAATGAAGGGATGGCGTGTATGAGGCCGGTATACGGAACAAGGTACGCCCGGTTGCACGATCGGTGGCCGACCAAAGCAGGGCTACGGTACAAAGGCGTTCGAAGTAAGAAGGCCGCGCGAGGCGGTCTTATTGACGGATCGGAACGGTCCTGCCTTTTCAGGCGATCGTGATCTCGCGCGTCCGGGGCTTGGTCACCTCGGCCTTCGGGATGTGAACGTGCAGTACACCGTCGGTGTATTCCGCCGAGATCCGTTCGGTGTTCACTGTTTCCGGCAGGCGGAAACCACGGCTGAATGCCGTATGGCTGAATTCCCGGCGGGTGAAACGCTCGTTCTCCTTCAGCTCCTGGGTTTTCTTTTCGGCACTGATGGTCAACGTTTCCTGCTCGACGTTGATCTTGAGGTCCTCCTTGCTGTATCCCGGTGCCAGCAGGCTCAGGTGGAATTCGGTCTCGCGTTCCACGATGTTCACTTCCGGCCGGTTTCGACCCACGTCATCGGATCCGAGGAACTGGCCGATATCCCGACCGAGTACCTCGTGTACCAAGGTGTTGAATGGCGAAACGAACGTTGCATGGGGGCGGTACTTTACGATGCTCATGGCTTGTCGTTTTTTGTTGTGTGGTTGTTGGTCCTTTCGTGTGGACCGACCCGCCAAGACGAATGCCGATCGTATTATCAGGCCATAATGACACACAGTCCGCAAGGCACACCGCCAATATGACCGCTATTGGGGTAGGAAAAGGAAGAACACCGTGCCGTTTTGCGCAGCGCTACCGTTGGGGCTGGCATTGAAGCGGGCCCGCTTGGCCGATCGCAGGGCATTTTCCAGCATGCATTCGTCCGCTTGGGTGGAACGCGCGGGATCAAGATCGGCCTTGAGCACGGATCCGTCCTGCGCCACGGTGATGCGCACCGCGACCCTTCCCTGGCTGCGGCACAGATAGCCGGGGACATCGTCCGCACGAATACGTCCTTGCAGGTCATGCCACACGGTGGTGGCACCTTCCACACGCACTGGTTCGGCGGCCTTGTCCATGTACAACTCCTTGTTCCACTTGCTGGGGTCCAGCTCCGGAATAGTGATCTCCTCACCACGCTCGCGGCGTTCCTGAGCAAGGCGGTCGAACTCCGACTGCTCCAGGGCACGAAGGTCGTCCTCCACCCGTTGTGCCAGGCGCTCGCTGGAGAAGCTCGGCTTGGCCAGCTCGGCAGTGATGTTGCTCGTAAGGTTGGTGACCTGCTGTGGCACCCCGGAAGCGTCCTGCTCCATCTCCTGGATCAGCTGTTCGGCGTCCTCGATGCTCACCATCTCGATGGTCATTTCGCTGCGCTCCTCCTCCGTTGGGGTGGTTCGTAGCTCCCACAAGGTGAACAGGAAGAGCAGCAGGCTATGCACCGTGAGGGTGCCGATCACCCCCACCTTGTTACGGTCGAACCAGTCGATGAGCCTGTTCAGCATGTTGCGCGGTCCGTCTTCGCCCTTTCGCCAGGGAACGCCGTTCGTACCATCGGAGGTATTCCGGCCATCATTGGCGTGCAAGTTCGCACTTCATCGGCGGTCCTATTGCTGCGGCCCATGACGCGCCAGGCGAAGGTAGCTCTCATGCTTCGCCCGCCGGGATGTGCATGCGGATGCGCCACGGGGCAGGCCAGAGATTGTTCCAGCGTGAGCCGGCGCCCTTCAACCATCCGATGGGAAGACCTTCGTGGACGGCCAGTGCATGACCGGTCGCATCGGTAGCGGGCAGGGCAGCTCCTTGCAAATAGCCGAGGGCAGCAGGCCGGTCCAGGGGTACCTCGGGAAAGGCCCCCCGACGAATGCTGGTGTCCAAGGCAAGGGCCGCGTGAGGTCGCCAAACTCCCGCGTGCTGCTCCGCCACCGGCCTTCCTGGGGCCAGCACACGCAGGCAGCGCTGCAACTCACGCAACACCCCGGTCCAGCGATCATCCACGGAGTGCAATACTCCAGCGTGCTGCTCGAAATGCCAACGGCTGGGTGAAGCGAGCCATCGGCGCTGTTCAGGGTGATCGTCCAACTGCTCGGAGCCTACACCGTTTACGGCGGCAACGCCAGCCTTTCGCACTGCGGCAAGGAAGAAGCCTTCTCCACGCACACGATGCGGGTAGCAGCGATAACCCGCGATGCCGCTCGTGCCTACGGGGACCACCACCCAGTCAGCATCCAGGGGCAGGTCGACCCCCAAGGCACCGAGCTCGGCCAGTTGGTCCAACCGGTCCTCGTTCTCCAGTGTTTCCCAGGTGCAGGTGCTGTAGATGAGCATGCCGCCCGGACGCAGTGCGTGCCAAGCTTGTTCAACGATGCGCCGCTGGGTGGTGGCACATTGTACGACCAATGCATCGCTCCATTGGGTGCGAGCGAAAGGGTCCTTCCGGAACAGTCCTTCCCCCGAGCACGGGGCGTCCACCTGGATCAGGTCGAAGGTTTCGGGGAGGTGGGCCAGGTCCGCTGGATCACTGCCAGTGACCACCACGTTCGCTGCCCCCCATTTCCACAGGTTTTCCTGCAAGGCGGCTTGTCGTTTCCGTTCAACCTCATTGGCCACCACCAAGGAATCGGGGTGCAACAAACTGCGAAGCAGGGTGGTCTTGCCACCCGGTGAAGCACACAGGTCCAAGGCCAATATCGGTCGGTCCAGCATGTTGCTGGCGCGCAGGGCCTGTTCGAGCAGCATGGAAGAGGCTTCCTGCACATAGTAGGCTCCGGCGTGCAGCATGGGGTCCAAGGTGAATACCGGGCGCTGGTGCAGGTAGCGTCCGGTGGAGCACCAGGGGATCGGATCGCCCACCGGCCCACCGCTCTTGGCCGGGTTCAGGCGAATGCTAACGGGCGGGGTATCGGCAAGGGCCTGCTCGAACCGTGCGAACTCATCGCCTAGCAACTCCCTCGCACGATCCAGGAAGATCGTTGGCAACGATGTCGGCCGTGGAACTGACGGGAAGCGCTTGTTGCGCTTGGCCATGGCCCTAGTGGACGACGTTGGCGTTTCGGAGCACCGTTTCGGCGCGGTCCGGACCAAGCGACACCAAGGTCACCGGTACCCCTACGGCTTGTTCGATGCGTTCGACATAGCGCTCCAAAGCCGTGGGCAATGGCTCATCCACGCTCAGTTCGCCCCAGCCGGGCATGTCCTCGTACACGGGTTCCACACCGCTGATGATGTCGTACGGCATGCGGTCCGTGAGGCGGCCGTTCACCTTGTAGTGGGTGCAAAGCCGCACCTTGTCCATGCCATTGAGCACGTCGGCCTTCATCATCGCGAGTTCGGTGATCCCGTTGATCATAACGGCGTAGTGCAGTGCGGGCAGGTCCAGCCAGCCGCAGCGGCGCGGCCTGCCCGTGGTGCTGCCGAATTCGCGACCCACCGATCGGATGTGTTCACCGGTGGCATCCTCCAGTTCGGTAGGGAAGGGCCCGCTGCCCACGCGTGTGCAGTAGGCTTTGAAGATGCCGACCACCTTGCCGATGCGGTTGGGCGCTACACCCAGGCCGGTGCATGCACCGGCGCAGATCGTATTGCTGCTGGTCACGAACGGATACGTTCCGAAATCGATGTCGAGCATCGTGCCCTGTGCACCCTCGGCCAGCACCCGTTTGCCTTCGCTCATCGCCTGGTCGAGGTAGTGCTCGCTGTCCACCAAGGTCATTTCACGCAATTGGTGAACGGCGTCCATCCATTCCTGCTCGGTCTCCTTCACATCCACGCGATGGTCGTGGTGTGCGAGCAGTCGTTCATGCTTGCGCACCAGGTTGGTGTAGCGTTCCATGAGGTCGTCCCGCTCCAGGTCGCCTACCCGGAGTCCGTTGCGCCCGGTCTTGTCCATGTAGGTGGGGCCTATGCCTTTGAGGGTGCTGCCGATACGGGCTTTGCCTTTTTCGGCTTCGCTGGCGGCATCGAGCGCGCGGTGCGTGGGCAGGATCAGGTGGGCGCGACGCGAGATGAGGAGCGACTTGCGCAGGTCCACGCCGATGGCCTCCAGGGCCTTCACTTCCTTGAGGAACACGATGGGGTCGATGACCACGCCATTGCCCACCAGGTTCATGGTGCCCTCGCGGAACACGCCGCTGGGAATGGTGTGCAGCACGTGTTTGAAGCCCTCGAAGATGAGGGTGTGGCCAGCGTTCGGTCCTCCTTGGAAACGGGCGATCACCTCATAATCCGGCGCGATCACATCAACGACCTTGCCTTTGCCCTCGTCGCCCCATTGGGCACCGAGGAGCACGTCCATGCGTGGTTTCATCGGTGGTTCAGGCGCTAAGCTTGGCAACGGCCGTAGCCACGTCCGGGGTAATGATGAAGACCGAATCGAGCTTGGTGACCACGAAGAGCTGGCGCACGCTGTTGCTTACGCCGGCGATCAGGGTGTCGCCACCGGCATTGCGGGTGCGGGTGAGCACATTGATCAGGATGTTGAGGCCGGTGCTGTTCATGTACTGCAGTTCGCTCAGGTCGAGGATGACGCTCTTGTGCCCCTTGGCCAACTCGCCGTCGAGTGCACCCATGAGCCGATCGGCCTGTTGCTGGTCCATGAGGCGCCCACGAAGGTGGAACACCATGCAGCCCTGCTCATCGGCAATGGCGAGGTCGAACGTGGGACGGTCGGAAACGGTCATGATCCTTGGTGTTTGGCTTGGCATTCCTTGCAGATCCCGTGGATGTGCAGGGCATGGTGATGGACTTGGAAACCCAGTACCTCCCCAACGGTGTTGCGGATCTGCTGGATGCGTGGGTCGCAGAACTCCTGGACGGCACCGCAGCGGTCGCAGATCAGGTGGTCGTGCTGGCGGAAGGCATGCGCCTTTTCGAACTGGGCCTGGGCAGTGCCGAAGCGGTGCTTGCGCACCAGGTCGCAATCCAGCAACAGGTCCATGGTGTTGTACAGGGTGGCGCGGCTCACGCGGTACTTCTTCAGCTTCATCCTCCCATACAGACGCTCGATGTCGAAGTGTCCTTCATGGGCATAGATCTCACTGAGTATGGCGAAGCGCTCGGGTGTCTTGCGATGCCCTTTGCGTTCGAGGTACTCGGTGAAGAGTTGTTGGACGTTGGCGTGCTGCTCGGCCATGACCATGTTGCAAAGGTAAGCCCCACGGACGAGCGGTGCAGGACCGATGACCAACAGCTTTTCAGCGCTCCACGCGTTCCACATGGCGCACGCCCCGAACGCGCTTGAGCTTGTCCATCAAGGAGTTCAAGTGGTCGGTGTCGTGCACGTAGGCCATTACCTTGCCTTCGAATATGCCGTCGTGGCTCTCGAAGCTGATGGCCCGCATGTTCACGTTGTGCTCGTGGCTGATGATGGTGGTGATCTTGTTCACCAAGCCCACGTCGTCGATCCCGCTGAAGGCGATCCCGGCCAGGAATTCCACCGTATCCTTGCCCTTCCACCGCGCCTTTACGATGCGGTAGGCGAAGTTGCTCATGAGCTGCACGGCGCTCGGGCAGTTCACGCGGTGGATCTTGATCCCTTCGCCCAGTGTAATGAAGCCGAACACGTCATCGCCGGCGATCGGGTTGCAGCAGGGGCTCAGTTTGTAGTCGATCTTCTGCAGGTCGTCGCCGATGAGCAGCGCTCCCTGGTCGGCTCCGCGGATCTCGGCCACCACTTCCTCCAACGACCGTTCATCGGCCTTGTGCTTCGTTTTCGGTAACACGAGCCTTCCTCCTTTCACGTGCAGTTCCGGGAAGGGGTCCAATACGATCTTTCCACGAGCTACCTGGTAATAGAGGTCGGTCGGGGTATTGCTGTGGAAATACTCCAGGAGCAGCTTGATGTTGGTGGTGTCCACCTTGGCGCCCCACGTGCGGATCTGCCGTTGAACGGCCTCGCGACCAACGACCGCGAGCTTCAGTTTCTGGTCGCGCAGGGCCTGCTTGATGCGGTGCCTGGCCTTTGCGGTGGCCACGTAGTTCAGCCAGTCCTCCTTGGGTTGCTGTTTGCGCGAGGTGATGATCTCGATCTGGTCGCCGCTTTTGAGGGGCTGGCTCAGCGGTACCAGCTTGTGGTTCACCTTGGCACCGATGCACTGGCGACCGATGTGGGTGTGTATGTCGAAGGCGAAATCCAGCGCCGTGGCCCCCGAGGGCAGGTTGCGCATTTCGCCCTTGGGGGTGAACACCACGATCTCGTCGCTGAAGAGGTTCAGCTTGAAGTCGTTCACGAAATCCAGGGCGTCGGTGCTGGGGTCCTCGAGCACATCGCGGATCCTGTTCAGCCAGGCATCCAGCGCGGAGGATTGGTCATCGCCGTCCTTGTATCGGTAGTGCGCAGCAAGGCCCATCTCGGCCACTTCGTCCATGCGCCGGCTCCGGATCTGCACTTCCACCCAACGTCCTCCGGGGCTCATCACCGTGGTGTGCAAACTTTCGTAGCCGTTGGCCTTCGGCAGGCTGATCCAGTCGCGCAGTCGGTCCGGATTCGGTTGGTAGTAGTCCGTGACGATGGAATAGACCTTCCAGCAATCGGCCTTTTCCAGTTCCTGGCGCGTGTCGATGATGATGCGAATGGCGAACACATCGTACACCTCTTCGAAGCTCACGTGCTTCTTGAGCATCTTGTTGTAGATGCTGTGCACGCTCTTGGGTCGGCCTTTGACCTCGTAGTTGAACCCTTCCCGGTCCAGCGCTTCGCGGATCGGCAGCACGAAACGGCTGATGAAGCGTTTGCGCACCGCCTCGCCCTTCTTCAGTTTCAGACTGATCTCGTCGTGGATGGCCGGTTCCTTGAATCGAAGCGCATGGTCCTCCAGTTCGCTCTTGATGTTGTACAGGCCCAGGCGGTGCGCCAGCGGGGCATAGAGGTACATGGTCTCGCTCGCGATCTTCAGCTGTTTGTCGCGGGCCATGCTGCCCAAGGTGCGCATGTTGTGCAGTCGGTCGGCGAGCTTGATCAGGATCACGCGCACGTCATCGGCCAGGGTCAGCAGCACCTTGCGGAAGTTCTCGGCCTGTATGCTGTCCGTGGTGAACTGCATGCCGCTGATCTTGGTGAGGCCATCGATGATCGTGGCCACCGTGGGGCCGAAGAGGTCCTTGACATCCTCCAGGGTGAGGTCGGTGTCCTCGACCGTGTCGTGCAGCAATGCGGCCACCACGCTGGTGGTGCCGAGCCCGATCTCCTCGGCACAGATGCGCGCCACGGCGATGGGGTGGTAGATGTAAGGCTCGCCGCTCTTGCGCCGCTGTTCCTTGTGCGCCTCCACAGCGATGTTGAAGGCCTTGCGGATGGAGCGCGTGTCCTCCGGTGTGCGCTCGCCGCGGATGCTGCGCAAGAGGCCCCGGTACCGACGCAGGATCTCGGCCCGTTCCGCCAGGTGGTCGATCACGGGCTTCGCCGGTTTTGCCGTTTCAACAGCGACTTCTGTTGCTGGTATGTGTGGACCTTTATCCATGTTGGCGCAGCAGGGCTTCAACTTCGAGTTTCAAGGTTGGTAGATCACGTTCGATTATCAGCCATAGTATATCATGGCTGATCCGGTCATAGTCGTGTGCAAGCCGGTTCCGTGCACTTACAATGCGCTTGGCTTCACTTATCGCAATGTCCGGCGTCGTGCGCAGGATACGCCCCATGGCTTCGCCGATCTCTTCAATATTCCGTTCAGCAGAGCGTTTCAAAGGACGTGACGCAAGGAAAGCACCGAACCCAACGCTGGCCACATCCTCTTCCAGTTCGATGATGCGCTCCCGGATCTGTTCGAGCCAGGTAAGAACCTCAGGATCCATACAGCGTCACTTTATGCGCGTTCATGGCCCGAACGAAATACTTGTTCGTCAGTGTGCGCTCCTCCAGAAGATCGATGGGCCGCTTGAAGAGTTCCTCAAATGCGAATAGCAATGCGAAGTATCGCTCGCCATACTCCAACGGTCCCCCAGCGTCGATATCCACCACCAGGTCCACATCACTTTCAGGCCCCATGCCTCCTTTCACGGCCGAGCCGAAAGCATGCAGCGAGCGCACCTTATGCTTCCTGCACAACGCGGTGATATGCTCCATGTATGGCGCGAAGAATTCCATGGCACGAAGTTAGGCAAGGCACAGCGCAAGAATGGAGCCGCTTACAGCGCCCCCAGCACCTTGGCTCGCACCTCGCCAAAGCCGATGCGCACCCCGTTCTTTTCGCCATGGCCCCGCATCACCACGGTGTCGCCATCGTTGATGAACTTGCGTTCGCTGCCATCCTCCAGCACCAAGGGCTTGGTGCCACGCCAGGTGAGCTCGAGCATGCTACCGTAGCTATCGGTGGCGGCGCCGCTGATGGTACCGCTCGCCATCATGTCGCCACAGCGGATGTTGCACCCGTTCACGGTGTGGTGTGCCAACTGCTGGGCCATGTTCCAGTACATGTGCTTGAAATTGCTCCGGCATACCGTGCTCGACGCACCTCCTTCCGGCACGATGGCCACTTCGAGGGCGATGTCGAAGCATCCGTCCGCCTGGGCGCGCAAGTAGGGCAGGGGCTCGGGGTCCTGCACCGGACCGGCGATCCTGAAGGGTTCCAGCGCATCGAGGGTGACCACCCACGGACTTATGCTGCTGGCGAAGTTCTTGGCGAGGAAGGGACCCAGCGGCACATACTCCCAGGCTTGGATGTCGCGCGCGCTCCAGTCGTTGAAGAGCACGAGTCCGAAGATGTGGTCCTCGGCCTCCGCAGTGCTGATGCGCTGTCCCAAGGGTTTGCCGGCGAAGGTGATGAAGGCCACCTCCAGTTCGAAATCCAGTTGTTTGGTGGGGCCGAACACCGGTGCGGCGTCGGGGTCGGGACGCGTTTGTCCCATGGGTCGGTGTATGGCGATGCCGCTGGGCAGGATGCTGCTTGCCCGCCCGTGGTACCCCACCGGCAGGTGCAGCCAATTGGGCAGCAGGGCGTTGGCCGGATCGCGGAACATGGTGCCCACGTTCGTCGCGTGTTCGCGGCTGCTGTAGAAATCGGTGTAGTCGCCCACGGTCACGGGCATGTGCATGCTCACCTGGTCCACGGGGAGCAGGGCATCCTCGCGCAGTGTGTTGTTGTCGCGCAGGGTCGCATTGTCGTGGCGCAGCAATTCGCTCAAGCGACCGCGCAGGGCGCGCATGGCCGTTTTCCCCCCTTTCATCAGTGCATTCAGTTCCGCTGCATCGAAGGCTTCCCTCGGAATGCCGAGGCCATCCAACAAGCCCGCTTCCGCGAGTATGCTCAGGTCCACGACCGTATCGCCGATGCGGGTCAGGGGTCTGGGTCCATCGCCGTTCCATTCGCCAATACCGAAGGGGATGTTCTGGATCGGGAAGTCACTGCCTTCGGGCACAGGGATCCAGGAGCGTAACGTGGGGTCGTTGGCGGCAAGTGTCATCCTGCAAAGGTGTGAAGCCTTGCGCATCCCCGGGTACTTGCTCTTTCATCATCTTCACCCCTCGAAAGGGAACGATGGACAACAGGACGCGTTGGGTGGTATGGACGTTCGTGGCGCTGCACACGGCGCTGCTCGTCGCTTACACCTTTCCCGCCGCGTTCGTGCCGCTACGGATCAAGCTGCTCGCGCAGGTCTACGTTGCGCCTTTCTTCCACCAGCAATGGACGCTCTTTGCACCGGATCCACCGCTTTGTTCATGTGCTGTGGAGTCGCGTATACCCGGCACCGCATGGGCCTCGATCGATGATGGGTCCGGAAGTGCCATCCGACGCCGCACCGTGCAGAACATCGCCCGTTATGTGCAGGCCGGTGTTCACGCCGGTGACACGCTACCGGCCGCACCGTTGGTGCAGGCCCTGCGCAATTCCGTCCGCTCGGCTGGCATTGCCGGGCATCCGTTTTCCGACGGAACGAACATGGAGTTCCGCTTGGTGGAACAGTGTGTGAGCAGGTCGAATGGAACGTTCGTGCGCGAGGAGCGCATCACCCCGCTGCATACACCATGAGCATCCCGACCACGCCGGTGCTTTTGTTCCGAAGGGGTCTGTCCCTCTGGCTTCTCGGTTGCCTTGTTTTCCTTGTGTTCAGCACGAATGCGATCGACTCCTTGCTGCTGTCGCCGGCCTACGTGCCCCCGGGTCCGTTCACCTGGCTCACGCACTTCCTGTTCCGCGTTCCTGCAGCGACCGAAGTGTTGTGGATCGTAGCGCTCTGTATCATACTTGCCCTGCTGGCCCTGCACGCCTTGTTCTTCAGGTCCCGTTGGTGGGTCGCACTGCTCAGCTGGCTCATCTACGTGAACCTCATGAACAGGTCGTGGTTGTCGGGCAGCGGGGGACAACAATTGGCGGCCAACCTCCTGTTCTGGAATGTGTTTCTCGGCATCGGCTCCTCGAAAGGGGCCGGTCAATGGCTGACCAGTGTTGGACCCACAGTGCGTGCCACGGCGTTCTGGATCATTCGGCTGCAACTGCTGCTCGCCTACTTCGCTACAGCCCTGCACAAGCTTACCGGCACGCACTGGCTTGATGGCAGCGCCATGGCCATCGTGGCCACGGACCCGGCGTTCGACCTGCGTTGGGTTGCGGGTATGCCCTTGGTGTCCATGGCCCTCACCTGGTCGGTGCTCCTTTTCCAGCTCACCTTTCCGCTGGCCGTGTGGTGGCGTAGGTCCCGCATTCCGTGGATGCTGGCCGGTGGCGTCTTCCAACTCGCTACGGCATGGTGGATGGGGATCCCTGAAATGGCATTCGCCTTCATCCTGTCGTACCCGATCTGGCTCGATGAGGATCAGGCCTGTGGGATGATGGCCTTCTTCAGGCTGCAGCGCACTCGATCACAATAACGGTCGCAGTCCGGTCACTTCCCGATCCGGAACTGGCCGCCCACGACGATCGCATGCTGCACGAACCAGAAGTGCTGGTCGGCTCGCTCATCGCCTGCTCCTGTGGTAAGCACATGGGGCAGGTCCACCCAACCGGCCTTGAGGGCATTCCTGATGTAGAAGTGTTTCAGGAAGGTGAAGTGCAGTCCCACCTGCGCACCCACACCGAAGCCGGCCACGTTGAAACGGTTGTTGATCCCCGTTCCGAAAAGGCGTACGTCCGT
>JBIIYD010000277.1:0-3656 GCA_044347005.1 Flavobacteriales bacterium
GACGACCTGCAGGAGAAGAACGAGGACCTGGAGCAACCCATGGAGCTGCCCGACACCGAGAGCCTGGAGGAGGAGATCCGGAAGGACCAGGAACAGAGCAGCGACCAGCTCGAAAAGAAACAGGGCCAGAAGGCCAGCGGCTCGCAAAAAAGCGCCGCGGAGAAAATGGAACAACTGGCCTTCCAGATGCAAAGCGCCATGCAGAGCAATGCCGAGGAGCAGCAGGAAGAGGATATGGATGCGTTGCGCCAGTTGTTGGAGAACCTCGTAGAGCTGAGCTTCGATCAGGAAGGGCTCATGGAACAGGTCTCCACCACGGATATCCGAGACCCGCGTTTCGTGCAGCACGGGCGTGGTCAGCGCAAGCTGCGGGACGATGCCAAGATGATCGAGGATTCCTTGTTCGCGTTGAGCAAGCGGGTGCCACAGCTCGAGAGCATCGTGAACCGGGAAATGAACGCGGTGAACGGCAACATGGACGATGCCACACAGTACCTGGGAGAGGCGCGCGCAAACGAGCGCTTCAAGCCGATGGCCGCCGACCGCCAGCAACATGCGATGACCTCGCTGAACAACCTTGCCTTATTGCTCGACGAGGCCCTGCAACAGATGCAACAGCAAATGCAGCAGCAGGGCAACAGCAGTTGCGACAAACCCGGAAAACCCGGGAAACCGGGGCAAGGCCAGGGTAAGAGCATGGCCAAGATGCGTTCCCAGCAGCAGGCGCTCCAGAAGCAATTGGAAGAAATGCGCAAGGCCATGGAACAGGGCAAGAAACCCGGTGAAAAGCCCGGTGAAAAGAACCCGGGGGGCATGGGCATGCCGGGCATGAGCCAGCAACTCGCCCAGATGGCGGCCCAACAGGCGGCCATCCGGAAGGAAATGCAGCGCATTGCGCAAGAGCTGAACAAGGATGGATCGGGCGCCGGCAACGACATCAACAAGCTGGCCGAGGAGATGGAGAAGCTGGAACGGGACATCGTGAACAAGAACGTGACCCCGGAAAGCATGCGCCGCCAACAGGAGATCGTTACGCGCCTGCTGGAACACGAAAAAGCGGAACGGGAGCGCGAGCAGGACCAGAAACGCACGAGCAACGAAGGCCGGGAACAACCACCCGTGGACCCCGCGAAGTTCTTCGACTACCAACGGCGCAAAGCAAGAGAAGCCGAATTGCTGCGCACGGTACCTCCCGGACTGAAGCCTTACTACCGGGATCGGGTGAACACCTATTTCGGTACATTTGACCGACCCTGAACTGCCCATGGGAGCCCATACAGAAGAGTTGGAATACACGCAGCGCATCGACTTTCCAGCCAAGGCCGAGAACATCACCTTGGCCGAAAAGCTCATTGACGAAGCCTGTGCGCGCCACAACGTGCATGAAAGCCGGTACGGCAACATATTGATCGCGCTCACCGAGGCGGTGAACAATGCGATACACCATGGCAACAGGCTTGATCCCACCAGGACCGTGACCTTGGGTTACGAAGCCCGGGAGGATAGCTTGGTATTCGTGGTCCAGGACCAAGGCCCGGGATTCGATTTCCAGCACCTGCCCGACCCCACCGACCCACAGAACCTGGAGAAGCCCCATGGTCGTGGGGTATTCCTGATGCGCGCACTGGCCGACGAGGTCGAGTTCTCCGACAACGGAGCCACGGTGACCATGGAGTTCAAACTCGCTCCCGTAGAGGACCGAACGGTTTGAGATGTCCCCCATTTCGTTCAAAGCCGTTGGGGTGCCGGACGCTTTTCGGGAGCGCACCGCACTGCGGAGCTGGCTGAACGGTGTGGCCCGGGAGCACGGGCACCGCATCAACGACCTTACCTATGTACTGATGGGTGATGAAGCCCTGTTGGAATACAACAAGCGCTACCTCGACCACGACGAATACACCGATGTGATCACCTTCGACGGGCAGACCGGCACGGGGGTTTCGGGGGATGTGCTGATGAGCTACGACCGCATCAAGGAGAATGCGGCGAGCTTCGGTGTAAGTGCGCGGCACGAACTCCATCGCGTAATGGTGCACGGGCTTTTGCACCTGCTGGGCCACAGCGATAAGACCAAGGCGGCACGCGAGGCCATGAGGGCCATGGAGGACAAGTACCTGTTGCGGCTCGGCAAGGCGACCAGCCGTTAGCGCGCCTAGGCCCGATCGCTCTTGCGCTGGACGCCCACCAGGTCCTCCACTTTGCACAACGTACCGGCCATGGCGGCATAACCCGTAATGGCAGCGGCCTTCAGCTTGTTGCCTCCCTTCCTGAAGTTCCAGACATCGCGCAGGAACAGCGGAAAGTTCTCGGCATTCATCAGGTCATAGGCCACGGACATGGACACCGTGAGCGAGCGCGCGGTGTGCCATAGACCAAAGGGCACGTAAAGCGATTCGCCGGCCTCTATGGTGAATTTGTAGGGCGTGACTTCCTTGAACAACGGGAAACGATCGTAGTCCGGGTTCTCGGGATCATTGATGAGCGACTTCCAGGGATCGTTCGGGTCGGGGTACATCATGTGCGATTGCTCGCGGGGGTATACCGTGAATTCCTTGCTTCCGTAGAGCTGGTTGATCCAAGCGCTCAAGTGGTAGTAGTCGATGTGGATATACGGGAACTGTCCTCCGGGACCACCAATGAACAGCTCGGTCACATTCCCCCAATTCCCAACACCGAACCAACGGCTTTCCAACCAATTCGGTCTGGCATAGCCCAGGTCCAAGGGGTCCATATGGCCCGCCAATTCGGGAAGCGCGGTGCGAATGTGGTACTTGGAGGGATACGGTACCGGGCGGCTCAGGTCCTTGCCTTCCACCAGGTCCAGGATCTCCGCCATGGTGTAGTCCGTGCCGTCCACATTGGTGACACGTTCGCCAAAATTGCTGCGGAAATAATCAGGGGTGAACGTACCCGAAGCCTTCCACTTCTTGCTGGCGTCCTTGAACACCAAGGGGATCCCCTTCTTCCAATACTCGTTATAGAACTCCTTGTGGGTGATCTCGCCCTCGGATACTCTTCGGATCTCCATGTGTCGCTGGAAAATTGATGACTCGGCGCTGCTACGGCACAGTATGCCCCAAGGTTTCCGTCGAGGTGCAGTAAGATCCCCGGGGCGCAGTCGGCCAGGCGATCCGGCCCCCTACTCCCCCTTCTCGCCGTAAGCCTCGGCAAGTCCCTTGTTCCGGGCCTCGATGCTGGACTTCAAGGTCGAATTCAACCGGTCGCACTCGGCCTTGAAAGCCGGCCATTGAGCATCGTCCACGCTGCGCATGCCATCGAGGGCTCCTTCCACTTGGTCCAATTCGGCTTGTACTTCGGACTGGATCTCCACAAAGCGCTTCGCTGCGATGCGATCCACAGAACCCGCCAATTTCTTGACAACGTTCAACTGCTCGGTCAACGCGCCGTGGGTCTCCTTGAGCGCTCCGGCAGTGAGCCGTTTCTCTTGAACAACAGGACTCTCGGGGGATTGCGAAGTTGCAACGGACTTGTCCTGCGCTTGAACATCGAAAGCTGCGATCGCCAATGCAGCAAGGAGGAAGGTGAACGTACGTTTCATGGTGCAATAGTTGTCGAACGAGGTGCGGTAGCCCGGCCGATCATATACAGGATGCGGCACGGGATGTGAAGGTAAGGCCTTCTTTCTTTCCCGGTAA
>JBIIYD010000064.1:0-12247 GCA_044347005.1 Flavobacteriales bacterium
TGTCTAGCTTTGGGTTCAACCCTCCATCGTTCACAAGCCATGGCAAACACCCATGATCAAAGCCGCTGCATCCGACTAAACTTGCGGTCGATGGAATTCCAGCAGCGTGCCGACCTCAAGCAACTGAACACCTTTGGTGTACCCGCCAAGGCCGCATTCCTGGGTCGCTTCAGCACCGTGGAACAACTGCGCGAGCTGCTGGCAGCGCAAGAGCTGAAGGGCCTTCCGCGCATGATCATGGGCGGTGCGAGCAACGTGCTCTTCACCCGCGACTTTCCCGGAGCCGTGCTGCTGAACGAGGTCATGGGCTTGGACGTGGTGCGCGAGGACGATGGGCACATCTGGTTGAAGGCGGGAGCCGGTGTGGCATGGCACCAGCTCGTGTTGCACTGTGTGGACCAGGGTTGGGGCGGGCTCGAGAACCTGTCCCTGATCCCCGGCAAAGTGGGGGCGGCACCCATGCAGAACATCGGGGCCTATGGCGTGGAGATCAAGGACACCTTCGATTCGCTGGAAGCCTTGTGCATCGAAGATGACACCGTGGTGACCTTCGACCGCGAAGCCTGCCGATTCGGTTACCGGGAGAGCTTCTTCAAACGCGAAGGCCAAGGACGCTATGTGATCCTTGCTGTGACCTTCAAATTGAAGAAGGCGCCGCATGCCCTGAACATCCGATATGGTAACATCACCGATGAACTGGCCCGCATGGGTGTCACCGAGCCGACCATCAAGGACGTGAGCAAGGCTGTGATAGCCATCCGGCAAAGCAAACTACCGGACCCTGCGGTGATCGGGAATGCAGGCAGCTTCTTCAAGAATCCCGTGGTGCCTGCTGCACTGGCAGCGACGATCCAACTGCAGCACCCCGACATGCCCGCCTACCCAGCTGGTGACGGGCTTGTGAAGCTGGCAGCCGGTTGGCTCATCGAAAAGGCCGGCTGGAAAGGCTACCGTGCCAACGGCCATGGTGTGCACGACAAACAGGCCTTGGTGCTGGTGAACCATGGCGGCGCCACCGGCCAGGACATCCTGGACCTGAGCTCGACGATCATGCGCAGCATCGAGGAACAGTTCGGGGTGCTGCTCGAGCGGGAGGTGAACATCGTGTGATAACACCACCTGCGTGGCGCAATAGTCGACCACGAGCGATCGACCTTTGCACTGCTTCAACATGGGCAAGCTCCTCGTTTCCGTCCTTCTCGTGGGTGTCGTGTCCGCAATGGGCTGCTACCGTTCCAAACAGTTGGGGACAACGCGTACGTCCCCTACGCCGCTGGTCCTGGCCGTACCACCCTGGGCCTTGGACAGTGCGCACACGCCGAACATGCCGTACGACAACCCGCTCACCGTGGAAGGGGTTGCGCTTGGTCGTCGGCTCTTTTACGAGACCGCACTGAGCCGCGATGGCGCCACCTCTTGTGCAAGCTGTCACCGCCAGGAACATGCGTTCGGCGATCCGAGGAATTTCACTTCCGAGTTCGCCGCCGAACGCAACAGCATGCCGCTGTTCAACCTGGCCTTCCACCATTACTTCTTCTGGGATGCCCGGGCGCTGAGCCTTGAACTACAGGCCTTCGCACCGGTGACCGCGCACCGGGAAATGAACAACGATTGGCGAACCGTTACGGAACGCTTGCAGGCACATCCCGATTACCCCACCCTCTTCGATCGGGCTTTCGGTTCGACCCGGGTGGACAGCCTGCACATCGCCTATGCGCTGGCCCAATTCGAACGCACACTGCTATCCTTCGATTCGCGCTTCGACCGTTTCCGTTATGGCGGTGACAGCACAGCACTGTCCACGCAGGAACAGCGGGGCTGGAACGTGTTCATAACCCATGGGAACTGCGCGGATTGCCACATGCCACCGCTCTTCACCGACGCCCGTGTGGTGAATATCGGTCTGGACGCCGAACCCACGGACCTGGGACTCGGCGCACGCACGGGGATCGCCTGGCACATGGGGCGGTTCAAGACCCCCAGCCTGCGGAACGTTGCCGTTACAGGTCCCTACATGCACGACGGGCGCTTCCGGACCTTGGAAGAGGTGGTCGACTTCTATGCGACCGGGGTCCATACGAAAGCAGCTACTCTGGATGTGCACATGCAACCTTGGGTCGATGGGGAAGTGTTCCTTACCACACAGGACCGGGCCGACCTCGTGGCGTTCCTGCACACACTTACAGACACGGACTTCCTGCACGACACCACATTCGCAGACCCACGTTGACGGGACAAGCCACGGATCGCCCATCTTCGCCGACCACCTCCACTGCCCACACCGATGTACTACCGCACCATCCTGAACAGAGGTCTTCTGGCCGCACTGTCGATCGCCTTGTCGATAGCGGCCTTTCCGCAGCAACAACTGACCCTTCGCGATGCCGTTTTGAAGGCAGGCACCGAACTCGCCCCACAGCGCATGCGCGGGCTGCAATGGGTTTCGGGCACCGATAGCTACAGCTGGGTAAAAGGCGAGGAGTTGTTATGGGCCGATGTGCGGAACAACGCACCGAAACCCGTCACTACACTTGCCGCGCTCAACGCAGCACTTACGGACAGCATCAAGCTAAGGGGCATTCCGAGCGTGGAATGGACTTCGAAGAACTCCTTCCGTTTCCTGCACAATGGCACGCTGTACGCCTATACGGTGGACAGTGGTGCCTTGGAGGCACGCGTCGTGCTCCTTGCCGGTGCCGCCAACGAGGACATCGAAGCGTCGACCGGACAGGTGGCATTTACGGTGGAGAACGACCTCTTCATCGGGGTGCCCGGCGGAGGCAAGGCGCGACGCATAACGAACGACGGCACCGACGGCATCGTGAACGGCCATAGCGTACACCGCCAGGAATATGGGATCACCAAGGGCACCTTCTGGAGCCCACAGGGCAGCCGTCTCGCGTTCTACCGCATGGACGAGACCATGGTGACGAAGTACCAGTTGGAGGACATTACCACCACACCAAGCACATTCGACGGCATCCGCTATCCCATGGCCGGGGCAACGAGCCACCACGTAACGGTCGGGGTCCATGACCTGAAGACCGGTAACACGATCTTCCTGAAGACCGGCGAACCCCTCGACCAATACCTCACCAACATTTCGTGGTCGGTGGACGAGCGCTACGTACATGTAGTGCATCTGGACCGCAAAACGGAGAACCTGGAACTGGTGCGATACGATGCATCCACGGGCGAAAGGGTCGCAACCCTCCATCGCGAACACGACGACCGATACCTGGAGCCCCAGCACCCTGCGCACTTCCTCAAGACCCGGCCTGACGAGTACCTCTGGCGTAGCGATAAGGACGGCTGGCCGCACTACCACCTGCTGGCAAAGCCGGAGGGTGAAGCACGCCAGTTGACGCGTGGACCATGGGTGCCGAAGGAGTTGATCGGCATTGACCCGAAGGAAGGGTACATGGTGATCTCCGGTACAGCCAAGATCGACGGTGCCATGCCGACGGGGGCTACCGAAACACACGTGTACCGGGTGGAGCTGCCCAGTGGAAAGACCACGCGATTGACCAATGAGCCGGGGACGCACTACGGCCAACTCTCGACTTCGGGCCGCTACCTGATCGACCAGTGGAGCAGTACGAGCGTGCCGGGCAGGACCGTGATCCGCGATGCAAGCACGGGAAAGGTGGTGTCGACCCTTATTGAGAGCACCGACCCGATGAAGGGGCGTACCGTGGGCACCATCGAATTACTTGCGATCAAGGGCGAGAACAACGATCTGCTGAACGCCAGGCTCATCAAACCGAGCACCTTCGACCCTGCGAAACGCTACCCGGTCTTGATCTATGTGTACAACGGGCCGCACGTGCAACTCGTGAGCAACAGCTTCCTGGGCGGTGCCAGCCCATGGATGTTGGAGGCAGCGGAGCGCGGTTATCTGGTGTGGACGGTGGACGGACATGGCAGCGCCTACCGGGGAGCTGATTTCGAACGTATCATCCACAGGCAGCTCGGCATCGTGGAAGTGAAGGACCAGATGCGGGGTGTGGAATACCTCAAGGGTTTGGCGTTCGTCGATCCCGATCGGATCGCAGTGCACGGGTGGAGCTTCGGCGGGCATATGACCACAGCAATGCTGCTGCGTAACCCGGGCGTGTTCAAGGTGGGTGTGGCAGGTGGTCCGGTAATGGACTGGTCGCTCTATGAAGTGATGTATACCGAACGCTACATGGATACCCCGGAGGAGAACCCCGAAGGGTACATTGCCACAGCGCTGCCCCCCGCGGCTGCACAACTGCAGGAGGACCTATTGTTGATCACCGGATCACAGGACGACACGGTGTTGCCCCAGCACAGCCTGCGCTTTATCCAGGCCTGCGTAGCCAATGGGGTCCAGGTGGACTATTTCGCGTACCCGGGACACGGACACAATGTGCGCGGCAAGGACCGGCTCCACCTCATGGAAAAAGTGCTTCGGCACATCGATCAATTCATCGTTCCCGAGCGTTGATAACACGATGAACAAGTCACATGACATTGCCCACCTGCTCTCTATCTTCCAACCCAACAAGACCGTACAACATGCGTAAGATCCTTACTTTCTTGGTTAGCCTCCCCATTGTGGCCATTGCCCAGAACACCATCCCGGTGGAAGTCGGTGGCAGCACCATCGGCTCCACACCGCCCTACTATGCACCCCAGAACGTCACCATCAATGTAGGTGATATCGTGCGCTGGAACAATGTGTCCGGAACGCATAACGTGAACGGCACAACACAACTGTTCCCGGGTAACCCGGAGAGCTTCGGCTCCGGTTCTACTGCTAGCGGCGCATGGACCTACAGCTTTACCTTCACGATTCCTGGGGTGTACAACTACCACTGTACATCCTTTGGGCACGCAGCAACACAATTCGGATCGATCACCGTACAGGGGAGTACCACTGGCCTCGACGAAGCCGATACAGCTGATGGCATAACGCTCTACCCCGTTCCCACGGATGGGGTGTTGATCGTGGACTTGGGCGACATGGATATCCGTTCTGCGGATGTGTTCTCTTTGGACGGCAAGCGAATGGCTACATCGGCGGTCAACGGTCGCTCCCGCGTGGAAGTGGGTACCGAAGACCTTGCCGCAGGCAACTATTTCCTGCGCCTCATCGACGTTAACGGTGTGGTGATCACCAGGCCGTTCCGGAAGGAGTGATCAAGGCGTGCGCATCAAGCGCAGGCTGCGCGATGCAAGACCGCCCCCTTGTGCCAGTAGCGTATAACTCCCTGCAGGCAACTCGCCAAGCAGCACTTCGAACGTATGGCGACCCGGGGATAGTTGCCCGCTGAACAGCCCCATCACCTCCCTTCCGAGTGCATCGAAGAGCACCAGGGAAACAGTACCGGCCACCGGCACGTCCAGCCAGACGTGGCTGCTGATGCTGCTCGGGTTCGGATAGGCCTGAATGGTAAGTGACGGTGTCGCTTGTGGGCTTGTCACCACTTGGGCAATATCGGTCGGTTCTGCCAAGGTGGCCAGGGTCGCAATGGACAGCTTGGCGAGTTTCTCGTAATAGGGAACATCGAAATGGATGGCCCTGTCGTTGGGTGTGTGGTAGAACGGATTGCCATCGGCACCGAACTCCTCGATCACGAGGACCGCACCGAAACCTTCGGTCCAGAAGGCGGCGTGATCGCTGTACGTGGCGCCGGGGTTCGTTAGTAGCAGGTCGAGGTCGATGCCGTAATGGGCACGAACCGCGAAGATCGAATCCCCGATCTCCACCGAGTTGGCAATGGGCCGCACGTGGATCCGGGCCTTCTTGTCGGCATTGCCATCGTAAGCAATGGCGTCCATGTTGATGACCCCGCGGATCACCGCATCGTTCGCGGCCATGGCACCGGCATAGAACTTGGCACCCAACAGGCCCTGCTCCTCCTCGTCCCAGAGCGCAAAAACGATGGTGTAGGCGAAGTCGATGTCGCGCAAGATTCGCGCAGCTTCCAACACGGCGCCGCAGCCACTGCCATCATCGTCCGCTGCAGGTGCGTCCAGCACCCCTGCCGGCATGGCGTCGTAATGCGCGCACAGGATAACGACCTCATCCGGGTAGATCGACCCCGGCTTCGTCACGAGGATGTTCCTACCCGTGCTGCTGAAGGTCTGCACGACCGGATCATAGCCCAACTGGACGAACTTCTGTTCAAGCCAGGTCTGGGCCATGGCATTCCCCGCATTGAAGGTGTGCCTGCTGGCGATGAGTTCCGGTCCGTTCCCGATGTTCACCGGCAGTTCTCCGGAAAGCTCGTTCACATAGCGCATCATGGAATCGATGCGCACGGCATCCAACACGGATTGCACGACAGGATGTTGGGCTTGGGCGGTAGCGACAAGTCCTACGAGAACGCAAATAAGGGAAGTGCGGGTCCACATGCACCAAAGGTACGATCGTACCCAAGTGGGCTGATGCCTCGGGATCACAAGGCGACAACTCGCTGCACGTAGCGCCGCTCCGCCGTATGCACCACCACGAGATAGGTGGAGGACGCTTCCGGAAGCCCTACCTGCCAGGTGCGCTGCCCGTTCGCCACGAAACCGGACACCAACGCTCCTCGCATATCGTACACTTCGACCCCGGTAATTCGGTCGTTCAAGCCCTCGATCCGCAACAGGCCATCACGCACCGGATTCGGGAAGATGCGCACACCCAACTCGCGCAGGTCGTCGATCGCCACGGAAAGGTCGGTCACCTCGGAAACCTTGACCAGCACGGGAGCCGGTTCGGACGCCTGGTACATGGTACGCCACGCATCGATATCCGGGGTATTGAAGGTGAACATCTCCTCCATGTAGCGCGGCGGCGCGCTCTGGTACCACACCTTGGCCTCCACGCGGATAAGCCCGCTGTATCCGTTCATGGGCACATGGTAGTGCACCACATCGCTTCCACTGCCTTCGACGCCACCGGCATCGCGGTTGAAATCGATGTCCGAAGCAGGGACGCCAGCGATCAATGTGGTGTCGTACGATGGATGCGAAGTAGTGAACCCAAGTGGAGTCAAACGGTTGTCCTTCAAAGGCGTTTTGGCCCTCTCGAGCACGGTGGTCCTGTCCCCGTTCACGTCGCCCATCACCATCTCGTAGATCTGCGCTTGGTCCTGGCTGCGGATCACATCGTAGTGCGGCTCCCACGATGCATCGTGTCCGTTCACTTCATAGTTCTCGTCCCATCCACCGCTTTGGAAAAGGACATTCTCGTTGGCATCGCGCACGACCAACTCCACGAAGGCCCTGCGGGAAGGATACCCACTAGGGAACTTGTGTCCGCCGAGGTTCGTCAGCTTCACCGCTATGCGCGCCGTATCAAGGTCGCGCTGCTCCACGGTGGGCTCGAGCAGCAGGGTGTTCTGGGTCAACAAGCGGTTCGTGCGTGCGATGGTACTGTCGAACTGGGCCGCACTGGCTGTTAGGCCGAGTTGCAGGCTGTTCTCCTTCAGCAACTTCAGCATGAAGCTGTTCGCGCCGGCCATATGGTGCAGGCCGTAGGGTGAACGCGGCTGCAGGAAGAGGTAGTTGGCGGAGATCACGATGCCATCGTCGATCCGTGGCATGTGGCAGCTTTGGCACGATACGCCACCTTCGGGGTTCGTATTGGTGTTGAACACGGAGTTGAGCCACTCATGGTAGGTGGCCTGTTCCACGAATTCGTCACCGGTGAGGTTACCTTCCAGGTCGGCCGTTTCGGTGATCAGTGTGTGGCAGCCAGCACATAGGCCAGCGTCATTGATGTGTGCACCGTAAACCGGCTCAAAACCCACGAAAGAGGTCATGGGCGATCCGAAAATGTTGTCGGAATATGGGCCGTACACCACGTTGGATGTATCGAACACCAGTTCGCCACTGAACAGGAAGCCCAAACTATCGGCACTCTGCATATGGCAGGCAAGGCAACTGACACCATCCTGTGCAATGGGGTCGATGGCCAATTCGGCCATGCTGAAGGGACCATCGCCGCTTAGGAACTTGTCGTACCGGCCCATGGGTGCATGGCAGGAGGTACACTTGTCCTCCAAGGCCGCTTGGTGTGCGGGGTTCACCGTCACCTCATGGCTCACCTTTGCCCGCCAGAACGGATCGCGGGCGGAGTTGGCCATCATCGTGCTGCGCCAATCGTCCATCACGTTCACATCCCGCCCTTGCGAGTCTATGCTGGCGTAGTTGTTGAACACGTCCGGGCCGTGGCAACCATAACAGTTGCCGCTCGCAACGAAGTAGTTGTTCTCACCGATGGGCAGGTCCAAACCTCCTCCGCGGAAAGCGTTCAATTCCTGTTCGGTGTGGAATCGGGCATGGGCCTCGGGCACACGCCCTTCGGTCCACCCCACGAACAAGGCCACAACGCCCAGGAGAAGGGCCACCATCAGGACACGCACTGGGAAGGTGTACTTATGCTTCATGATACCATGTTCACGGATGGTGCCGAAAGTAAGCTGAAGCCGATGCAGTGAGCATGACATTCAACAACCCATCCTTGGCCACTTGGAACGCAGCAGGGACGATGCGGGTTCGCGATCGATCAAGGGCTCAAGCTCCGCGCTGTGCCGATTTGCGCACTGCGGTGGCTTTGGCCTTTGTCCCGCCGGTCGGCTTCGGGGCTGCGGTCTTGGCCGGAGCCTTCACCTTCTTGGCAGTTCCTTCCTTGGTTGCTGCTTTTTTGGTGGCCTTGCCCGGCTTCTCCTCCTCCGCCACCTCGGCAGGCGTCTCCTTCTTCGTGAACTCACCTCCTTTCAACAGGAGGTCGTACCAACCGAAGAGCTTGCGCAAATCACTGGGATAAATGCGCGAACGATCGTGTTCGGGGAGCGCTTCACCCAACTTGGCAAAGAGCTTATCGACGTCTTCCTTGTGGTCGAGACTGGGGCCACCCTTCTCCACCTTGTAAAGGCTTTCGAGCACCTTGCTCAACGGCACATCATCACCGGTGGTGAACATGCTGATCTCTTCCAGTGAACTCACCTTCACGCTCGTGTGTATGGGCGCTCGCTTCCCGTCGATCAGCGATTCCACGATAAGGGCCTGACGGCCTTGGGCTACGATGCGGTAAAGGCCTGGTTTACCGGCCACGGAGATGATCTTGCTTAGGTCCATTGCGAGTTCTTGTATCGGCAAAGCTAATCCTCCGGCACCGCTCCTGTGCAGTGCATGGCAGGAGGATTCATGTCTTCTGTTTCTTTTTCCGTGCGGCGGGAAAAAGAATGTTGTTCAGGATCAAGCGATATCCCGCTGAATTGGGGTGCAGGCTCAGGTCGGTCTGGGGATCACCCACCATGTGCTGATAGTCCTCCGGATCATGTCCGCCATAATAGGTCCATTGCCCCAATGCGTACTCGCCGTGGATGTATTTCACGGTCCCCTCCGCCTTGTTCTCCCCCATGACCAGCACGCCCGGCTTTACCAAACTCTTGCGAAAGGCCGTGGTCTGGCCCATGAATCCGCGCACCACCTGTTCGTGGCTCTGGCACAACATGGTGGGCACCACGTCCCATTTGGCACTGAAGTCGAAGAGGGTGAAAAAATCCCGGGGTTGACCGATCCGGCTATGGATGTCCGTGGCATCGATGTCCGAGAACTCGTATACCATCGGATCGGTGACCAGTTTGAAATCCTTGAAGGCGAATCCTTTCGCGAAGTCGATCCGTTGCTGGGCTTGTGCATCGATCGGATCCCCATCGAACTCGGCGGTGCAAATGTCCACTCCTTCCGCCGCCAGTGCAATGTCGTACGAATCGGTTCCGGAGCACATGGTGAACAGGTACCCTCCGCCCGCGACATAGTCACGGATGCGCGAAGCCACCGCGAGTTTCATCTGGCTCACTTTCGCGAAGCCCAAGGACGCGGCCATGTCCTCGCTCTCGCGCACCTGGGCTTGATACCACGGCGCATTGCGGTAAGCCCGATAGAACTTGCCGTACTGGCCGGTAAAGTCCTCGTGGTGCAAATGCAGCCAATCGTACTTGGGAAGTACGCCACTGATCACCTGTTGGTCGTAGATCCGCTCATAAGGTATCTCGGCATACTCCATGACCAGCGCTACGGCATCGTCCCAAGGCTGGAAGGACTCCGGAGCGTATACCGCGATCTTGGGGGCTTTCTCCAGCCGCACCACCTCCATGTTCACCTCGGGGTCGGAGATCTCGGCAAGGATGGCCGCAGCCTGCCCATCGGCAATGATCTGGTACGATACGCCGCGGATGTTGCATTCCTGCTCCATGGTTTGCAAATGGTCGACCAGGAAACTGCCACCGCGGTAGTTGAGCAACCAGTCCACAGGCACCTCGCGTTGCAGCGCCCAGTAGGTTATGCCATATGCCTTCAGATGGTCGCGTTGCGTGCCGTCCATGGGGATGAGCAGCTTGGTGGCTTGCGCCTGCAAACCGACCAGGAACAGAAACGGCAGAAACACTGCGCGGATCCGGTCAGAAAGGATCTTCCACAAAGCTGTTGTCATCGTTCATGCGGCTTGGACGAGTGATGGTCCGGAACGGATTCCCACTGGCATCGGCCGATCCCGTGCCATCCCCGCCGAAATTGCCGGACATGGTCTCCAGGTCCGCGAATTTGGCCAGTTCGGATATGAACCTCAGACGCACCGAGTCGATGGCGCCGTTCCTGTGCTTGGCCACGATAACCTCGCCGACCCCCAAGGTACTTCCATGTTCGTCCTCGAAGATCTTGTAGTACTCGGGACGATAGAGGAAACAGACGATGTCGGCATCCTGCTCGATGGCGCCGGATTCGCGCAGATCGCTCAACATCGGCCGCTTGTCCCCACCACGGGTCTCGACCGCACGGCTCAACTGGCTAAGGGCAATGATCGGAATGTCCAATTCTTTGGCGATGCTCTTGATGGAGCGTGAAATGCTGCTGATCTCCTGTTCCCGGTTCCCACCTCGATTATCACCGCCAGCGGACATCAGCTGCAGGTAATCGATGATGATGAGGTCCACGTTGTGCTGGCTCTTCAAACGACGAGCCTTGGCACGGAACTCGAAAATGTTCAAGGCCGGGGTATCGTCGATGAAGATCGGTGCCTGGTCCAACTTACTGATGTGCTGGTGCAGGATGGTGAACTCCGCATCCGTGAGATCACCCTTCCTCAACTTTTCCGAGCTGATGCCCGCTTCGCTAGCGATCAATCGGGTGACCAGCTGGGTGCTGCTCATCTCCAGGCTGAATACGGCCACCGCACGTTTGTGCTCCACGGCGATGTTGCGCGCCATGCTCAGTACGAATGCCGTCTTACCCATGGCGGGCCTGGCCGCCACGATGATCATATCGCTGCGCTGCCAACCTGCGGTAAGCTTGTCCAGGTTCACGAATCCCGTGGGTACACCGCTCACTCCCCCGGTCTTGTTCTTCGCACTCTCGATCTGGTCGATGGCGCCCTTGATCAGGTCGCTCATCGGCTCGTAGTTGCGCTTAAGGTTGCCGCTGGTGATCTTGTACAGCCCGTTCTCGGTCTTGTCCAGCAGATCGAACACATCGGCGCTATCCTCGTAGGCATCGCGCATCGTGTCGGCACTGATGCGGATCAACTCGCGAAGGATGTGTTTCTGGCTGATGATCCGTGCATGGTACTGCACGTTCGCACTGCTTGCCACCTTGTTGGTGAGCTGGCTGATGTAGAAGGGGCCGCCGACCACGTCGAGCTCGCCTTTCTTCTTCAACGCCTCGGTCACGGTGAGGATGTCGATGGGCTGGTCAGCCCCGAACAGGTCCTTGATGGTGGAAAAGATGCGCTGGTGCGCATCCACGTAGAAGCTCTCCGGCTGAAGGATGTCGATGGCTTCGTTCACGGCATTGCGCTCCAGCATCAATGCACCCAGCACGGCCTGTTCCAGTTCCGGTGCCTGAGGGGGCAGTTTTCCGGCCTCCAAGGCGGTCTCCAACAAGGTCGCTGCCGGACGACGGGCCACCGTTCCCCGGTTGCGGTCTGAAATACGGGTGTTGCTAGGTTCGGCCATGTACGATCTTGGAAATACAGCTGTTGCCATCCCCAAGGAAGGTCAGCCTGACGGCTCGACCTCCACGAACGGGAAAGAGCACAAAAGTAGACCCCGGGAGGCGGCCATGAGCGGGCCATCGTCAACAAGTGATGAGCACACCGTCCACAAATAGCTTGTGAATAGCCTGAGGAACCCGGGCAGCCTTGGATAGCGCATAACTTGGTGGCATGGTAGCGTTTCGTCCGCTGTGGTTACCGGTCCTGCTCCTCGCCTGCTTAAGCGCTTGCAAG
>JBIIYD010000278.1:0-3623 GCA_044347005.1 Flavobacteriales bacterium
GACCAATGCCACGTGGGATGACTTCTGGCTGAACGAAGGGTTCACCGTGTACTTCGAGAACCGCATCTGTGAAGCGATCTACGGCAAGGACAGGGCCCTGATGTTGCAGGTGCTGGGCCGACAGGACCTGGAGGGAACGCTGAGCAAACTGGGCAAGAGCGGGCATGGTCACGATACCCATCTGCGATTGCATCTGGAGGGACGTGACCCTGATGATGGCATGACGGATATCGCCTACGAGAAAGGATTCGCGTTCCTGATGCTGCTGGAATCCAAGGTGGGTCGTGAGAAATTCGATGCCTTCCTACGGACCTACTTCGATCGTTTCGCATTCCAGAGCATGACCACGGACCGGTTCCTGGCCTACCTCGATGAGCAGTTGCTGAAGCCCAACAAGGTCACCGTGGATATCGCTGCCTGGGTGGATGGTCCGGGATTGCCGATGGACGCATTGATCCCCCGTTACGAGGGCTTCGCCAAGGTGGAGGAGGAAGTGAAGCGCTGGGAGGACGGCACGGCAGCGAAGGAGTTGAACAGCGCCGATTGGAATGCCTTCCAATGGATCCACTTCCTGCGCCATCTTCCACCGGGGATCAGCGAGGACCGCCTGTCGGACCTTGATCGGACCTTCGAGTTCTCAGCGAGCGGTAACACCGAGATCCTTGCGGCCTGGTACGAGCAGTGCATCCGCAACGACCATGATGCCGCCTACCCGGGCCTGGACCGTTTCCTCACGAACGTCGGTCGGCGTAAATTCCTGGTGCCCTTGTACACGGAGCTCGTGAACACCGAGAAGGGGAAGGTGCTGGCACAGACCATCTACCAGCATGCGCGGCCGAACTACCACGCGGTATCCGTGCGGACCCTGGATGAATTGCTCGCCTGGAAGGAAAGCAAGCCTACGGTCTCATTCTGAGACGCTGAGGAGACGCTTCAACAGCACGGGTTCCAACTTGTGTCCACCCGCGAAAAGGTGTGTCCGGTGGGGTACACCGGCGGCGGTCATGCTTTGTGCCATCAGTTGGAGAGCCGCCGGTCGGGCATAGACATCCTCATCACCCAGCACCAGGTCCACATGCATGTGGTGCCAGGCACGCATGCTGTCGCGGTCCAGCTCAGGAGGCAACGACCCTGCCCAAAGCACGAGTCGCTCGATCGGAGTTGAGCCTTTCAGCGACCAGCGTGCAACGGTTGCCACGCCTTGCGAGAAGCCCAACACGTTCACGGGAATTCCGGGCACCGCAGCACGCAGCAAGGAGTTGGTCAGCCGGTCCAGATACGCGATGTGGTCCTCGATCTCGTGCAGACGGTCCTCGCGGGTCATCCAAGTGGCGCCCACTCGGCTGTGTTCGGCGTCGAGGTAGAAGCGGTTCAATCCTTCCGGCGCCACGATGCATCGGCCTTCCTCCAGACCGGCGAAGTTGTTCAGGAAATAGCGGCCCAGCTGACCGTAGCCGTGTACCACGATCCACAGTTCACGACAGGTGCGGATGTCGCCCAGCACATGATAGCGCGCCGTGCGTTCCACCCGGATGAACCGTTCCTCCATGGCCGATCAGTAGGAGAGGAGTTCCTTCAGCACGGCACCCACCTTTTCGGCACTGGGGATCATGGCGGCCTCCAGGGTGCTGTTCAGCGGAATGGCGGGCATGTCCGCCGCACCTATCGTGCGCACGGGTGCATCCAGGTGCTGGAAACAGGTGTCGCCGATGCGGCCCGCCAAGGCCTGTGAGAAGCTGTTGGTGATCTGTTCCTCGGTTACGACCAGGCAGCGACCATGACGTTGCACCTGCGCCATCACGGTCTCTTCGTCCAATGGCGCCAGGGTGCGCAGATCGACGATGGTGACGCGATCGGGGAATTCCTTCGCGGCAGCCTTCGCCCAGTAAACGCCCATGCCGTACGTGATGATGACGGCCGCCTTGCCCTTGTCGACCTGTTCGGGTGATGCCTCCTGCACGATGCGTGCTTTACCGAAGGGGACCACATAATCTGCCGAGGGTTCGATGGTCTTCGCGTCCTCCGTGCCCTTGATCTTGCTCCAGTAGAGGCCCTTGTGTTCGAGCATCACCACGGGATTGGGATCGTGGTAGGCGGCCTTCATCAAACCTTTCAGGTCCGCGCCGGTGCTTGGGTAGGCGATCTTGATACCCTTGATGTTGCAGAGAACGCTCTCCACACTGCTGCTGTGGTAGGGCCCACCGCTTCCATACGCGCCGATGGGTACACGCAGGATGCAGCTGACCGGCCACTTGCCCACGGTGAGGTAACAACTGCGCGCCACTTCGGTGAAAAGCTGGTTGAGTCCCGGCCAGATGTAATCCGCGAACTGCACCTCCACGATGGGTTTGAGCCCGGCGGCGCTCATCCCCACGGTACTGCCGATGATGAATGCTTCCTGGATCGGCGTGTTGAACACGCGGTGGTCTCCGAAATCGCGGGCCAGTGTGGCGGCCTCGCGGAACACGCCGCCGAGGCGACCGCCCACATCCTGTCCGTAGAGCAAGCAGTTGGGGTCCTCCTGCATCAGTTCGCGGATGGCGAAGAGGGCGCTGTCCACCATCACGGTGGGCTGGCGGTCGGCCGGCGCCCGTTCCCCGCGCTCTTCGGTGATCGGCGTGGGAGCGAAGACATGGGTCGAGAGGTCCTCTGGCGCGGGGTCCTCGGCGAGCTTGGCGCGTTCGAAATCGGCCTTCACCCGGGCAATGGCATCCTGCTCCAGTTTCCGCAGACCGTCGAGTTGGAGGCGACGGTCCAGCAACTGCTGCATGAAGCGCGGGAAGGGGTCGCGCTTGCGATGTTCGGCCAGGTTCTCTTCCGTGCGGTAGAACTCCATGCGCACACCGCTGGTGTGGTGGTTCAGCAGCGGCACCTTGGCATGCACAAGGAAAGGGCGACGTTCATTGCGCACCGTGGCGATCACCTCCTCCAAGGTTGAATAGCAGCTCATGAAGTCGGTGCCATCGATGCTGCGCACTTCCAGCCCCTTGAAGCCTTTGGCGTAGTCGCTCGCATCGCCTACGCGGATCTCGTCGGCACTGGCACTGATGTCCCACTCGTTGTCCTGCACCAGGTAGATGATGGGGAGCTTCTTCAGCACGGCCATCTGGAACGCTTCGGCCACTTCGCCTTCCGTGATGGAGGCATCACCCAGGGAGCAGACCACCACCGGCCGTTCGTCCGCACTGGTCGAAGCCGGCTCGGGACTGTTCATATCGTGGGCGATCCCTGCGCGCTCCTTGTACCACATCCCCAGGGCGATACCCGTGGTTGGAATGGCCTGCATGCCCGTGGCGCTGCTCTGGTGCGGTATCCGCGGCATGTTCTCCCGCCGAAGGCTGGGGTGTCCGTAGTAGGTGCGCCCGCCGCTGAACGGATCATCGCGCTTGGCCATCAGCTGCAGCATCAGCTCGTAGGGTTCCATGCCGATCCCCAACAGGATGCTGTCGTCGCGGTAGTAGGGTGCCACGTAGTCCTGCGGCTTCAGTTGCAGGCCTAGTGCGAGCTGGATGGCCTCGTGCCCGCGGCTGGTGGCATGCACGTATTTCGCGGTGAACTTGGCGTTCTCCTCGTACAGTTCGGTCATCGCCTTGGCAGTGCACATCAGCTCCCAGGCGCGGAGG
>JBIIYD010000080.1:0-11410 GCA_044347005.1 Flavobacteriales bacterium
CCGGCGCGATAATGAACATGCCAGCAAAAGCCACCGGAATACCCAATGCAACCCAGAAGGCCAGGCGCCAGTTCAGGAAGAGCGCCAGTGTGATCAGTACCAGGAAGAAACCCTGAATGCCGTTCTCCACCAGCATGGCTATGCGCTGCTTCAACACCGTGGTGGAGTCGCTGATCAGCGTGGTCTTCACCGTGGCATTGCGCGCGTTGAAGTCCTCCATGTACTTCAGGGTGCTTTCCGCGATGAAGAGGATATCCTCGCTCACCGTGCTGCTCACGGTGACCACCACACTGGGCTTTCCGTTCACGTAGTTGCGCGCCGGGTCGTCGGCCCAGGTATCGCGCACATCGGCCACATCCTTCAGCAGCAGCACGCGCCCATCGCTTCCTGCGCGAACCACGGTATTGCGCAAGTCGTCGGCCTCCATGCGTTTGTCGCGCACGCGGATCAGCAATTCCTCGTCGATGGTCTTGATCTTTCCGCCGGTGACATCGAGGTTGGCAGCACGCAAGGCGGCAGCAGCCTGCACGAAGCTGAGGTTGTTGGCGCGCAGATCGGCCTCGCGGAACGCCACTTCGATCTCTTCCTCCGGAAAGCCCGTGAGTTCCACCTTGCTGATGCCTTCGATGCTGCGGATGTCCTGCTCCACGCGACGTGCAACGGTCTTCAGCGCCTTCAGGTCGAGGCCTTCGCCACTGAGCGCAAAGCTTACCGCGGGGCGGATGTTCTCCAGCTTGAAGGTGCGGATGGGCTCCATGCCTTCGGGCAGCGAAGGGATGCGGTCCACGGCGTTCTTCACATCCTGAAGCACCACGTCGGTATCGAAGCCCTTGAGCACCTCGATGACGATGACACCACCGTTCTCCTGGCTCACACTGCTGATGCGCTCCACGCCGGTAACGCCCTTCACGTCGTCCTCGATCCGGAGCACCACGCCTTCCTCCACTTCCTCCGGTGCGGCACCGGGGAAGATGATCTGCACCTGGATCGTGCGGCTCTCCGTTTCAGGGAACAGCGAGCTCCGGGTGGCCTTCAGCCCGAAAAAGCCGAAGATGAAGATGAGCACCATAATGGTGTCCACCGCCACGGAATACTTGATGAAGTATGCGGTCAGGCCTTTCATGGCTTCACAGGGGCTACACGCAGTCCTTCATAGGCGCCGCTCAACCGATCGGTAACAACGACCTGCCCGTTGGACAGCCCGCGCACCACGGCCTGCTCCACACCTTGGTGCAACACATCGACCGGCGCTTTCTTGAGCACGGAATCCTGCACGGTGAAGAGCGAACCATCCTCCAGCAGGGCGCTGCGCGGCACGCTCACGGCATCGCTGAGCGAACCGGCCTCGATGGTGCCGCTGAGGTACTGGCCATCGCGCAGGTCCTTGCCTGCAACCTGTACGAAGACGCGCACGGATTGTGTGGAAGCATCGATCACTTCGCCGATGCGGATGATGCGACCGGTCCAGCTACCAGGCCCTTCCGAGCTGGTGAGCCGCAGCGTATCGCCCACGTTCACCAGCGCCAGTTCGCCGGCACCGATGGCCGTTTCCAGTTCCAAGGTGCCTGGGGCGATGAACTCCCCGAGGCGTGTGCCCGGCGTAACGATGGTACCGGGCTCCACCGTTGCGCTCACCACCACCCCATCGAAGGGCGCGGTGATCACGTACTTGGCAAGGCGCTCATACACAGCACGGATACCGTAGTACTGGTCCAGCACGCCGCGGCCTGCGAGGTAATTACGCTCCTGTTCGGTCGCCAATGTTGGCAGCTCCGGAAGCTGTCCTTCCACGGGCACGCTCTTCAGGTAGGCGTCCCATTTCGCAGCGGCGTCGGGCAGGTCGATGCGCAGATCGGGGATCAGCTGGACCAGCGTGCGCAGGAAAGCGCTCTGCTGGGCATTGAGCTGGGCGCGCACTTCACCATTATCGATCCGGAACAGCACCTCGCCCTGCCGGAAGGTGAAGCCTTCGCGGAAGGTCTTGCCGGTGCGCTGCAGCGTTCCGCCCACCTCGGCGTTGATGAGCATCCGGTCGGTGGCACGCAGGCGGCCGGTGATGGGGATGCTCAGGCGCACCGGACCGTTCTGCGCGGTGAGGGTGCGCACGGCACGGGCACTGGCCACCTCGGCGTTGCGGGGCGGCGATGCCTTGCTGGATGCCAATTTTCGGCAGGTGCCGATCCCTCCCACGATGAAGAGGAGACCGAGAACGATGGTAAGCCTTCGCTGGAACATACGGCTGTCAGTTGCGGATGGATCGGATGATGAATTCGGGAACGGTCTTGCGACGCGTCTTGATCATGCGGCGGAACGCTTCGTCGTTCATGCCGTGGATGTGGGCGAGCATGGGGCGGGCGATGAAGGGGTGCGCGCACAGGGCCATGATGTTCACCATGAGCTCGCGTGGTTCGATGTCGATGATGAGCCCATCGGCCTTCGCCTGTTCGAAAAGTTTGAGGTAGTGCGCGCGGGCGTTCTTCCCCTTGTCGATGAATTCCAGGAGCCCTTTGGGGTCGCGATTGATCTCGGCGATGAGGAATTGCGGCAGGAAGGGCTCATCGACCATGCGGTCCAGGTAGGCCTCCACGAAGCGCTCGATGGCCGGAAAAAGTTCGTCCGCTTCCTCCAAGGCATTCCAAACGCAGTTCATCTGGCTTTGGGCGCTGCCCTTGAACACACCTTCGAACAACTGCTGCTTGCTGCGGAAGTAGTAGTGGAGCAACGCCTTGTTGATGCCCGCCTCATCGGCCACCTCCTGCATGCGCGTAGCGGCCATCCCCTTGCGGGTGAAGACCTTCCGTGCTGCATCGAGGATGCGCTGCTCGGTACTTTCTTCCTTGACCATGGTGCGTAACCGGGCGCAATATTAACCAATTGGTTAAACCATGCGGACACAAGCAACTCCAGAACCTTTCAGTAGGCATATAGGATCATTCCATAAGGGGAGTCAGAGGCCAAGCGTCCTCAATGCAGCCACTCCACCTCCACCCTTCGTTCGTTCGGGTCGCGGGCAAGGCTTCGGCTATCGCCGTAGTAGTTCAAGAGGAGTCGCTCGGCGGCGATGCCGCGTTGCAGCAGGTAGTTGCGCACCACCTTGGCCCGTTGCTCGCTCAAGCTGAGGTTCACACCGGGGTCTCCGCTGCGATCGGTGTAACCCGTGATGAGCACGCGCTCTTCCGGTGACCGGGCGAGCTGCTCGAACACCTCGTTGAGCAGGACCTGGTATTCGGGGTCCAGCGAAACGGAGTTGCGCCCGAAGCGCACGGTGATGTTGCGCCCGGTAAGGTCGCTGAGTTCGGCCAACGGATTGCCGGGAGCGGCCTTGGCATCCGCCCGCACATCCTGCACTTCCAGGCTCAGGTCCGTGAGGCGGCTTTCGATGTCGTCCATTCGATCGCGCAACTCCCACAGCTCCTTGCGCTGGTCCATGCGGTCGATCCGTTCATTGATCAGGTCCAGCTCGCTCTTCAGCCATTGGTCGCGCTTGCGCACCCGCATACCCTCCATGGCCGGCGCCACCGTGGCTTCCGGCACCTCCTCCGGCTCCGAGGCCTCCACCATGGTGCGCATGATCTCCATGCCCAGGCCCGGGTCCAGCCCTCCGTTGCCGGTATCCGCCAATTGCAGGTCCAAGGCACAGAGGAAGTTCTGCTCATCGAACACGGTGCCGCAGGTGGAATTGACCTGTAGCGTGGTTCCCGGTGATGCGGGCGACCCACCGATGACGGCCACCAGTGCGAGCGGGAGCAGGTCGGCGCGGATCTGCCGTTCCAATTCTTCGCGCTGGCTGCGCACGTAGTAATAGATCGCCAGATATTTATCCTGTTCGTCACCTCCGTTCACGCCGAACTCGGCCTGGCTCCAGTCGATGCGGCTCACGCGGTCCAACTGTTCCCGTGTAGGCTGCGAAAAGGCTTCGAACAGGTCCGCGAAACCCAGGTTTGCTGCGGCCGCTTTCACCATGCCGTCCAGGTCCTCGGCCATGCGCGCTGCGGGCAGGTCGGCCGTGACGCCGTTGCGTGCGAAATGCAAACGCGCATCGAGGTAGGTCCCGATGGCGGATTCCAGGAGGCGGTCGAGCATGAGGCCCACATCCGGTCCGGCTTCAGCAGTGTGCACCAATTGGAACATGGCATTGCCCCCGTTGATGCCGCGCCATACGGCCTGCACCACCGGCATCGTATCCTGGTCCTGCACCACGTTGCCGTGCACCACCAGGTCACCACCGGCCACCTGGCCAGCGAGCAGCAACTCCTGGGCGCACAACACCGGCGTGCCCAGCAGGGGAACGGACAGGGCGGCTATCCACCGCAGACATGAGGACCGAGCGCACATCAGTGCACGAACTTACCGTGCCGAAAAGCCCATTTTCCGGCACCGCTGAACCAAGTAATCACAGCGTTATGAACAGCCGGAGGTCGTATTGAATTCGACCAGTTGTTTGCGTTCGCGCACCCAGCACAAGGCATCTTCGCGCCAGGCGAACACGCGGAAGGGAAAGGACGGACGCTGCAGCCGTTTGAACACTTCGCCTTGCAATCGCACGTCGAGGTCGAGGGTGTGCAGGCCTAGGCTGCGGCGGGAGCGGATGCAGGAGCGGCGCAGGTAGGCGGCCGCCTCGGCGGGCAGCATCACCTCCTCCTTGCATTCCACCAGCACCGGTGCAGTGCCGCGAGGGTCGAGGGCGTAGACCAATCGCAAGAGCTCCTTGACCTCCTGGACACCCAGACGTGTTCCCTTGGCGATCGACAGGAAGAGCAGCCCATCCTCACGCCATAATTCGAACGGACTTCGCAACGTGGAGCCCTCCCATGGAAGCATGCCGAAAAATACCGCCCGGGATCAGCCTGCTGAAGGCGATACCCTTCGGATTTTCAACAAGGCTTTGTACGATCAGGGCGCCAGCACTTCGGTCAACACCGCACCGGTGCAGGCATCGGGCATGGTCATGCCAACGAGCATGGAAATGGTGGGTGCGATATCCGTTATGGACACCCGACGACGCACCTCGCCCGGTCGGATGCCATGGCCCATGAACAGCAGCGGCACATGGGTGTCGTAGTTCCACGGCGAGCCATGTTCCGTACCCTTTTTGGCGATGCCCTGCCCACCGGCCAGGTAACCCGGCCGTAGTGCGAAACACACATCGCCGCTGCGTTGCGCCATGAAACCCCGTTGCAGCATGGACTTGGCCCCGGTGGGATATACACCCAGCTTGAGTTCGGTGGCGGTGAGTGCCTCCGCGATCAAGGGATCCTGCATCAGCGCATCGGCCGCAGCGCGCTGCACCACGGCTGGATCGAGCCCACGGGCCGCGATGAGCGAATCGTTGAGGAAGAACTGTTCCTTGACCCGCCTGCGCACCCATTTGCCCGGACCGAAACGTGCCGCCAAGGCCGTCTCCGTGGTGTTGATCAAGCCTTGCATGTCCACATATCCGGCGCTGCCCTTGAGGTCCTTCAGGTATTCGGGTACGTCGGCGGCCGCGTGGTCGGCGGTTAGGAACACCGTGTAGCGGCCCTTGCCCACCTGCTCGTCCAGGGCTTGGAACAGGCGGGCCAGTTCGCGGTCCAGCCGCAGGTACATGTCCTCCACTTCAAGCGCACGAGGACCCATCTCATGGCCCAGTTCATCCGGGGCACCATAGCTGATGGCCAGCAGATCGGGTATGGCGTCCGTACCCAGCTCCTCCCCTTTCAAGGCGGCCAATGCGAGGTCGGTGGTGATGGTGTTGCTGCCGGGTGTCCAGCGCAGCAACGCGGTGTTGCGCCCGCCTGCTTCGAAGAGCGCTGCAAGGTCCTGTGGCAGGGCGGGAGCTGTGGCCCCGAGCAAGGGCTCCTCGTAGGGATTGTCATCGGGCAGCACCTGGTGGTACCGTTCACGCGGCAGGAGCAGGTCCCATGTGGTGTTCAGGTACTTCGCGGCCAGGCCTTGTGCGTTGAAGTCCTGAAGCCATTGTGGCAGCGCGTCCATGTACCAGTTGCTGGTGGCGAAGTGTCCGTCGGGACCCTCGAAGAACCAGTAAGCGGCATCGCCGGTGCGGCCGATGGGGAGTATGGCACCGCGGTCCTTCATGGCGATGCCGATCGTCCTGGAGCGGCGATCGAAACGCTGTTCAAGCTCGTCGGCAAGGGTGGTGCTGAGCAGGTTGAAGGGCGAGCGCTGGCCCTTGATGCCGGTGCCGCCCACACCCGTCATGCGGTCGTCCTGCACGCAGTACAGGCCTGCGCCCGTGGCACGCACGAACATGTCGTTCGCTACAATGCCGTGGTGCATGGGTGTGGTCCCCGTGTAAATGCTGGCATGCCCGGGCGCCGTGTAGGTGGGCATGTAGTCGAAGTGGGTGTCGCGCAGAAAGGCGCCTTCGCCCACCAATCTCTTGAAGCCGCCTTCGCCGAAGTTGTTCCAATACCGATAGAGGTAGTCGGTCCGCATCTGGTCCACCACGATGCCGACGACCAGGCGCGGGGGAGCCTGCCAGGTGGGCTGTGCCTGCAACACCGTGCAGGCCAGTAACACAACGGCCAGCAAGGCCTTGCGGCCGGGATTGAACACGTTCATGAGGACGGTGCGATCAGGTAAAAGAGGAGGATGCCAGCGACGACGCTGATCAGGATGTTGGCGATGGCGTAGCCCGCAAGTCCGTTCTGGAGCAGGAGGAAGTTCTCGTAGCTGAAGGTGCTGAAGGTGCTGAAGCCGCCGCAGAAACCCACGGCGATGAAGGCTTTGAGGGCATCGCGGCCCAGAAGCTGGTCCTGCCAGCGGAGCAGGAACCACGCGAGCAGTACGGTGGCCAACAGGTTGGTAACGAGCGTGGCCCAGGGGAAGGCGCCGCGCACATCGAGCAGGAGAAGAAGGCGTGTGACGCCGTAGCGGGCCATGCTGCCAAGTCCGCCCCCGAGGAATATGGCCAACCAAACGTTCACGGCTGTCGTGTTCGGGATACCGGCACGTTGTCCAGGATCCGGCGCAAGATCGCCACGAAGATCGAACCCACTGTTAAGCCATAGATCGCACCCACCAGTACATCGCCGGGGTAATGGACGCCCAGGTAGATCCGGCTGTAGGCCACGGAAGCCGCCCAAAACAACAGCAGCGGCATGGCCAAGCGGGAGGTGCCACGCAGCACACCGATCATGAATGCGGCAATGGCGAAGTGGTTGCTGGCGTGCGAGGAAACGAATCCGAATCGTCCACCACAATGTTCGTTCACCACATGCACCAAGCCGCTAAGAGCAGGCTCGTGGCAGGGCCTCAGGCGTTGAACGGTCTCCTTGAAGAGCAACACCGAACCCTTGTCGCTGCACAGGATCATGAGGGCGATCACCGGCAGGGTCCAAGCCAGGCCCCGCCAACCGTGCAGTCGTTGGATCAGGAACAGGAAGAACAGGTACAGGGGTACCCAGGTGAGCATTTCGCTGATGCCCACCATGATCAGGTCGGCCCAAGGCGCATGCAGGCCGTTGATGGCGAGGAATGCGCTGCGGTCCAGCGCGACGAGCTGCTCCAGCAGGCTCATGACCATTCCGGGAAGGTGGTCTTCGGTGCCTGTGCAGGTGCCGCGTGCAGCTTGCGCCAGAGCACATCCTTCAGTTCACCGAGCCCGAACCCGCTCACGCTGCTGATCATGACATGTTCCACGTCGGTGGGCAATTGCGGGCGCATCTGCTCCATCATCTCGGCATCGAGCATGTCGCACTTGGTAATGGCCAGCAGGCGGTCCTTGTCCAGCAGCTCCGGGCTGTACTCCTTCAGCTCGTTCAGCAGCACGTTGTAGTCGTGCTGGATGTCGGCGCTGTCGGCGGGCACCATGAAGAGCAGCACACTGTTGCGTTCGATGTGCCGCAGGAAACGAAGGCCAAGTCCTTTGCCATCGTGCGCCCCTTCGATGATGCCCGGGATGTCGGCCATCACGAAGCTCTTGTCATCACGGTAGGACACGATGCCCAGGTTGGGCGTAAGGGTGGTGAAGGCGTAGTCGGCCACCTTGGGTTTGGCCGCCGTGATGGCTGCGAGCAGGGTGCTCTTGCCCGCATTCGGGAATCCCACCAGGCCCACATCGGCAAGGACCTTCAACTCCATGAGCACCCACTTCTCGATGCCGGGTTCGCCGGGTTGTGCGTACCGGGGTGTCTGGTTGGTGGCCGTCTTGAAGTGTTGGTTGCCCAGGCCACCGCGACCGCCCGGGAACAGGATGTGCTCCTCACCGTCCTTGGTCACCTCGCACAACATTTCGCCGGTCTCGGCATCCTTGACAATGGTGCCCAGGGGCAGTTCGATCACCTGGTCCTTTCCGGCGGACCCGCTGCTTTGGTTGCTGTAGCCCACCTGGCCGTCCTCGGCGATCACGTGCTTGGTGTAACGCAAGTGCAGCAGGGTCCACAACTGTGTGTTGCCACGCACGATCACGTGCCCACCGCGGCCGCCATCGCCACCATCGGGACCGCCTTTGGGCATGTACTTCTCCCGACGGAGGTGGCTGCTGCCCTTTCCTCCTTTACCGGAGCGGCATTCGATGCGGATGTGGTCGATGAAGTTCATGGTTGTTTTCTGCGCTCCCGATCGTCCGTGGAGGTAATGCGTGGGGCTTGGGTCGACATGGGACTGTCCTATGTCCTATGACTGTTGACGGTTGCTGGCGTATCGGGCAGGTATTGCTATCCGAGCAGCGTTGCCGTGCCTACCGGAACGGTGAGCGGCATAATACAACGGTCATAGGACATGGGCCATTCTTCATCCTATCGCTTGCACCAACCTACCGGTTATCTCCTCCAAACCGCCCACGCCATCGATGCCTTTGTACTTCCCTTGGGCCTTGTAGTAGTCCTTGAGCGGCGCTGTCTTGGTCTCGTACTCGCGGATGCGGGCACGGATGACGGACTCGTCCTGATCATCGCTGCGGCCGCTGGTGGCACCACGGCCGAGCAGGCGTGCGATGAGTTCTTCCTCGGGCACTTCCAGCGCGAGCATGGCGGTGATGGGCTCGTTCTTGGAGTCGAGCATGCTGTCGAGCGCTTCGGCCTGTGCCTTGGTGCGCGGGAAACCGTCGAAGATGAAGCCCTTGGCATCGAGGTTGGCCTCCATCCTATTGCGGATCATGCCGATCACCACATCATCAGGCACCAGCTGGCCGGCATCCATCAAGCCTTTGGCCTGGAGCCCGAGTTCACTCTCGGCCTTGATCTCCGCACGCAGCAGGTCGCCGGTGCTCAAATGAACGAGGCCGAAGCGCTCGATGAGGAAGTTGCTCTGGGTGCCCTTGCCCGCACCGGGGGGGCCGAAGAGAACGATGTTGAGTTTGCTCATTGCAGTGTTCAGGCAGGTCCGTTGTGGAACCTATTGTTCTACGATCTTCAAAATACCCCGCAAGTTCCGTCCCAGCCCGTCGTGGTCCAGGCCACTGCCCACCACGAAGGCATTGGGTATGCGAATGGCGACATGTTCGATGGGAACGTCCTGCTTGTAGGCGTCGGGCTTGAACAGCAGGGTGGCGATGCTGACACTGGCCGGGTGGCGCTCGGCGAGGATGTCCATGATGTGGCGGATTGTGTGGCCCGTGTCTACGATATCCTCCAGCACCACCACGTGCCGCCCTTCCAGCTTTTCGTTGAGGCCGATCAGCTGGCTGATGGTGCCCGTACTGCGCGTGCCGTGGTAGCTGGCCACCTTCACGAAGGAGATCTCGCACTCGATGTCGAGGCGCTTGAGCAGTTCGGCGGCGAACATGAAGCTACCGTTGAGCACCCCCAGGAACAGGGGGCGTTTGCCGTCGTACTTGGTGCGTAGCTCGCCCGCCAACCGCTCGATGGCCGTTTCCACCTCCGCTTCGGAAATGAAAGGCTCGAATTCCTTGTCGTGGAGGCGTACGTTCTTCATGCAGCGGGGCCTAGAGCGTCCGTGGGGGGACTTTCTTGCGAAGCGCGAAGGTAACCATCCGTGAACAGGGCCCTTGCAGCTGGGTTGATGGAAGCGTGATACAGGCTTTACACAGCGCGTTGTTGCGCCGATCATCGCTACTTTCGGCACGGATGCGTCACCTGTACTTCGCCCTGTCCTTCGCCGCTGCTACCCCGCTAATTGCAGGTGGCGACCAGGTGCCCGTGGGCGCCCGCTTCGCCGGCATGGGCAATGCGGGCCTCACGCTCACCGATGTGTGGAGCATCCGCATGAACCCGGCGGGCATCGCCTCGCTGGAGCAAGCCACAGCAGGCCTGTTCTACCAGAAACACTTCCTCTCCGAAGAACTCAGCAGCCAGGCGCTTGCCCTGGTGCTGCCGCTGGGCAAGGGGCGCCTGGGCATCGGTGCCGACCGGTACGGCTACAGCATGTACACCGAAACGCGGGCCAGCCTCACCTACGCGATGCCTTTCGGCGAAGGCTTGCGGGCGGGCATCCAGATGGACTACCTCGGCATCCGCCTGGGCGACAACTACGGCAGCACGGGCACGGTGGTGGCCGAATTGGGCATGCAGGCCCGCATCACCGAAGCCCTTTGGATCGGTGCGCACCTGTACAACCCGACCCGGGCGAGCATTGGAACGAACAGCGAAGGCGGCGTAACCGTGGACGAGCGGGTGCCCACGCTGCTGCGCGCCGGGCTCACCTACACCGTGAGCACCAAGCTGCTCATGACCGTTGAAGCCGAGAAGGACATCGACCTGCCGGAGCGCTTCAGGGTGGGGATCGAGTACAACCCGAACAAGGTGTTGTACCTGCGGACCGGTGTCAGTACTGCACCGGTGGGCTCGCACTTCGGCGTGGGCTTCCGCCTGGCACAGGTGGACATCGACCTTGCCGTGGCGGTGCGCTCGCAGCTGGGGCCCACCCCCATGCTCAATTTGAACTACCGCTTCAAATGAAGCCGGGCCTCGCGGCGCTGATCCTGGTTGCTGCGGGCCTGCGCGTACAGGCCCAGGTGGACGATGTGCCCCGGGACCTGATCGAGCAACGCATCGAGGACGCCGTGGAACAGTTGGGCGACGACACCGACATCGACCTCACCAACCTCTTCGAATACCTCACCGACCGGTACCTGGACCCCATCGACCTGAACCACATCGATGGCATGGAGTTGAACAAGCTCCTGCTGCTCTCCGATGTGCAGATCAGCACCTTGCTGGAGCACCTCCGTGACAACGGGAAACTGCTGAGCATCTACGAGCTGCAGACCATCGGCGGGTGGGACGTGCGCACCATCGAAATGGTCCGGCCATTCGTCACCGTGCGCGAGGATGCCCTTTCGAGTTCCGCATCGCTCAAGAACATCTTCAAGCGGGCCTCGCATGAATTGACGGTGCGCAGCTTCCTCAACGTGGAGGAACGGCGCGGCAACATGGACCGGCAGAGCCTCTTCGGCAAGGAGTACTACGACCCGGACGGTGACCCGTTGCCCGACCTGGACGACCCCGAG